>CALWLM010000102.1 GCA_944381515.1 uncultured Lachnospiraceae bacterium
CTTTATTGCCAAACTGGCCTGGTAAAAAAATAATATTCTGGCCGTTTTAAACTAAGCCATTTACTGTTATACTGTCCTCAATAGATATTCACCCCATACGACAGGAGGTATATACGAGATGAAAAGAATCGTTACTTTACAGGATATATCCTGTGTCGGCCGGTGTTCCATCACGGTGGCTCTGCCCATTCTTTCGGCCATGGGTGTGGAATGCGGAATTTTGCCCACCGCTGTGCTGTCCACCCATACCATGTTCAAAACCTTTACCTGCAAAGATCTGTCCGATCAGATCGAGCCCATCGCAGACGCCTGGGAGCAGGAGGGGATTACCTTTGACGGAATCTATACCGGCTACCTGGCATCCGCCAGCCAGTGCCGCCAGGTCTGCGAATTCTTTGACCGTTTCAATAGTTCCGACAATCTGATCCTGGTAGATCCGGCCATGGCGGACAATGGAAAACTGTATCCCGCCTTTGACAGTTCCTTTCCGGCGGAGATGGCCAAGGTCTGCGCCAAGGCAGATATTATCCTGCCCAACATCACAGAAGCCTGCCTGCTGACCGGTACGCCTTACCGCACGGAGTACGGCCCGGACTATATTGCAGAACTGTCTGAAAAACTGCTGCAGCTGGGATGCCGGACAGCGGCGATTACCGGCGTCAGCTACAAGCCCGGACAGCTGGGTGTTGCTTACCTGAACAAAGACGGCGAAAAATTCTCTTACTTTACTAAATGGTGCCCTCAGTCCTACCACGGCACCGGAGACCTCTATTCCTCCGTTGTCCTGGGCGGATTAATGCGCGGTCTGCCTCTGGGGGATGCTCTGGCTCTGGCGGCTGATTTTGTGGTCGTCTGCATTGAGGCCACCGCTGTATCCGACAGCGCCCGGTGGTATGGCGTAGAATTTGAATCCCAGATCCCCAAGCTCTGTCAGATGCTGGCAGATCGGTTAAGCGGACAGAATTCATAAGGTTACAGATTATCAGATCAATAAATAAAAATTAGAAAGCGACCCTGGAAATTCAGCACCTGCTGCCTGCAGGCCTGCAATTTTAGGGTCGCTTTCCGTGCTCCTGTTTTTCATTGTATGGCGGGTCTTTTTAATATCATCCTGAAATATTTATGTGTGAAGCAGTTAAGCCGAATCACCAGTATTCCGCCAGTCTGATATAGGGCTTTACCTTTCTTTCCGTTTCTCTTCCGTGCCTCTTATCGTATTCCTTGATCGTCATCCGGATAATTCCGGCCAAGGTTGCTACATTAAGATGGGGATCTCCAAAGTGATACGAGGCTTTTGAGACCTGTTCCTTCATGATATCATATATTTCTCCGCTGTCCGATTCGTCAATTTTTCTTGCCTTCAATTCCTCTTTGAAGGATTTGCCATATATTTTTTCATATTCCTTCATCCCCTGAACAATCCAGAATGTATCATAGAAGGATACCTTGTAGGCCCGCAGCCAATCCCACATGACCTCCGGGTCTGCAACATTTGGGTTATCCAGATGGCATCTGCTGCACAGCAGAACAAAATTCGACGGTACGTCTTCTCCATTTAAAGACCGGGGAATGATATGACACCTCTCCAGGTTTCTTTTTTCATCCACATACTGCTCCCAATACTCAACTATCTGTTTTTTCGTGGTTCGGATTCTTTTGTCATCGGCCATATTTCTTTACCTTACCTTCTCCTTTGCTGTGCCTCTCAATATTAAACAAGCCTATCGCACCACTTTATATTCAACTGGTGTGAAATGCGCCATCACCAGGGCCGCATTAATGGCTGCCAGTTCAACCAGCGTTGCTGCCGAAAGGTCCTTGCTCTCCCAAAACAGGTTCGTGGGAATATAGAACGCCGGGAAAAAATCTCTGGAGCTTGCATGCCAGTAGCCATGTCTTTTCGTCACTATACTGCAAGCCTCCTGCTCGATAATAGCGGCATTCCTTTTCGTTGTATCCCACCCGCCCCCTTTGCGGGTCAGCGAAAGGGCAAAAGCGGAAAGCCAAACCGCGGCAAACTCCTCCTCCGTCTCGCAATCAGCCAGCAGGCTGGCCGTTTTAATCGTCCCTCTGCTCCAGGCTGTACCAACCTCCGGGTATCCGGAGGCCAGGATTTTCAGATCCGCCTGAACAGCCTCCTCCTCCGTTTCCTTCGCCACCCAGTCAAAATGATAAACAGGGCCGTATTGGGGCTGGGTAATGTTTATCTTCATACAGCAAGACAGGCTGCGCAGCTCCGGGAAGTCTCTTACCGCCCAATTCCAGTCATCATAGATTTGCCGCCATGTTGCTTTATCATTTTTGTTCATAGCTCTCCTCCGTCTAAAGCTCCCTACAATAAGTTTCTTACCGTTTACATGGAAGTACCTGTGTAAAATTGCTGATCGCTCCAGTGGGAAAAATGGTACGGATGGTTGGGCTTTAAATACACATCCGAGTATAGAAATTGCAGGATATCCGTGTCATCAAACAGGTCAAATACCCAATCCGCCATCTCATGGGGCTCTTCCATCTGATGATTCCCTTTCATCTCATGCTTCTCTTTCTTTTCCGTTTCATCTTTCACGCCGCAGAGCTCAACCAAAGCAATCGACTCCTCATTGCAAAGATACAGAACCAATTCCTCCATAACGCTGTGGGCTTCCATAGATGCTCCGTTCCCCGCGCGAGTTCTCAATCCGCATAAGGTACATTTTAGCTGATACAAAAATTCATAGTCATAATGCGTCAGAAACTGTTCGGGCAGATCTCCCCGCAGCCAGGACATACTCAATTGTCCAATATGAGAGCCGGCAGGCATGGAAGCAAGTTCGGCCATGTCCTCCCTGACATGATCCAGCAGAATATCGCTGCCGGCAGCAAAGGCCATAGCCGCCCCGTCTCCAAATACATTTGCCAGAAATTCAGACCAGGCCTCATGATTTTTGTATTCCTGGATGGACAGCCCTTCATTCTCTTCCCCCTGTTCTTCCGGCAAAGCGTGCCAGTTCAGCGCCCTGCAAATCCCTTTGCACTTATCCATGCGAATGGACTCGCCTGCTTCATACCGGCTCCATGTCTTCGTTCCTACATTTGCCCGGGAAGCCGCCTCCTCGATGGTTAAACCCAGCTCATTTCTTCGAGCCCTGATTTGCCTTGCAAGAATCTCGCTTCCCTGAATTGCTTTCTGCGCCATATTAAAACCCCTTCTTAATGACATGTCACTATAATGTCATTATGTCACATATTAGCGGACTAGTCAAGACATTTATTCATATCAGATATTTTTCTTCTTGCAAAACCTCTGCAATGCTTTGGCCTGTTTCGGATACTATATAATATAATAAAAGCCCCTTTGCGGGGCTTTATAGATATGAGTATGGATATAAATATCGGATCGCAGGCTTTCCGGCGGTCCAAAGCAGAACCGAAAGCTCAAATTTCGTATCTTGTTCCATGTGAAAACAACAGTCCATCTGTTAATTCCACACATAAAATGATCGTATTTTCATCGCTGAAATCATTATGTCCGTTGTCAATCCATTCCGAAAATACTTCTCT
>CALWLM010000103.1 GCA_944381515.1 uncultured Lachnospiraceae bacterium
TTCCTTCCCAACATCAAAAAAGTACGGGAGCTTCTCCCCCGCATCGGCGACATTTCTCTGGTTCGCTGCAATTACTCGCAGTACTCCAGCCGCTACGACCAGCTGATGAACGGAGAACTCACCAATATGTTCGACCCCCGCTTTGCAGGCGGAAGTCTGATGGACATCAACTCCTACAACGTCCATCTGGTGGCGGAGCTTTTTGGAGAGCCCCAGTTCATCGAGTACTTCCCCCGCATGGGTCCCAGCGGAGTGGATACGGCGGGCATCGCCATCATGCAGTATGACTCCTTCCCGGCTGCCTTAAGCGGAGCCAAGGATAGCTCCAGCGAGAGCTTCACCATCATTCAGGGCCGCTTCGGCAACCTGACCATCGAGGGACCTGCCGGAGTGGCCAGCGGACTGACTCTGGAGCTGCGGGGCCAGGAGCCGGAGCACTACAATCTCCATACCCTGCCCAACCGCCAGTCCTATGAGATCGCTGAAATGGCCAGGATTCTGGAAGAAAAGGATTTTGCCGCCAGAGACCGCCTGCTGGACCACTCTCTTTTAGTCGCCCGTCTCCTGGAGGAAGCAAGACAGTCTGCCGGCATAACCTTCCAGTGCGACATGGAAGACGAGGCCAGCGAGGAGGAGCAGCAATGAAGCAGAATCGCCCCTATCCGATTCTCTCGGTAAGCCGCAAGGCTGAACGCTCCGTACTGGCAGGCCATCCGTGGATCTACGATGCGGAAATCCGCCAGATCAACGGGACGCCCCTTCCGAGGGCCAAAGGCGGTCACAGCAGTCCGTCCGATGACCATCAATCCGATGACTATCAAAGCGCTGCGGCGCCGGACGCCTCCTCACTCTGGCCGGCAAACGGCTCCATCGTGGATGTGGTCACGGAGGGCGGAAAATATCTGGGCACCGGCTTTCTCAGCCTCCACTCCAAAATCCGCGTTCGGCTGATTTCCCGAAACGCCAACGACCGCTTTGACGCGGCCTTCTGGGAACGGCGCATTCGTTACGCCTGGGAATACCGCAAGACGGTCATGGGACCGGATATCGGCTGCTGCCGCCTGATTTTCGGGGAGGCGGACCAGTTTCCCGGCCTGACTGTGGATCGTTTTGAGGATATCGTAGTGACCCAGACTCTGTCCTACGGAATGGAGCTGTTAAAACCGGTAATTTTCCCTTTGATTGTCAAGGTCCTGGCCGAGGACGGCATCTTACTGCGAGGCATTTATGAGCGGGACGACGTATCCATCCGCGACCGGGAGGGACTTGCTCAGCACAAGGGCTGGTTTCCGCTGACCGACAAGGACGGCCGGCCTCTGCCCCAGCCCGACTCCTGTCTGACTGAGATCTGCGAAAACGGCGTCTATTATGAGGTAGATGTGGAAAACGGGCAGAAAACCGGCTTTTTCCTGGATCAGAAATACAATCGCCAGGCTGTGGCCAGACTTGCGGCCGGCAAGCGCGTGCTGGACTGCTTCACCCACACCGGCTCTTTTGCCTTAAACGCTGCCAGAGGAGGCGCGGCCCATGTCTGCGCCGTGGATATCTCCCAGACAGCTGTGGACATGGCCCGCAAAAACGCTCTGCGCAATCATCTGGAAGACCGGATGAGCTTTATGACGGCCAACGTCTTTGATCTGCTGCCCGCCCTGGAGCAGGAGCACGGCGAAAAATACGATTTCATCATCCTGGATCCGCCCGCCTTCACCAAGAGCCGCCGCACGGTAGACAATGCGCGCAAGGGCTACAAGGAGATTAACCTGCGGGCCATGAAGCTCCTGCCCCGCGGAGGCTATCTGGCCACCTGTTCCTGTTCTCACTTTATGCCGGACGAGCTCTTTATTCGAATGCTCCAGAGCGCGGCCCGCGACGCCGGCGTCACGCTGAAACAGATCGAAGCCAGACAGCAGGCTCCGGATCATCCCATTCTGTGGAGTGTGCCGGAAACAGACTATTTGAAATTTTATATTTTTCAAGTAATATGACGCCAGCGCCTCCCCATCGATAAACGCCAAGTGAGGTAAATGCTATGGACATTACAAAAGAATTTTTGGACAGCTGCGAAAAAAACTTTGACTCCGACCGAGCCAATACCATCGCCATGAACGCCGTGTCAAACGCCGGCGTGCTGAAGGCGGCCGAAAGCTGCAAAGCGCAGCGCCAGACCCGTCACACCTTCTCCATCAGTCTAAAGCAGGGGAGCATCACCAATCAGAAGCGCAGCGGCCGCTGCTGGATGTTTGCCGCCCTTAATGTGATGCGGTTTGACGTCATCCGCAATCTGAATCTGGACGATTTTGAGCTGTCCCAGAGCTATCCTCTGTTTTATGACAAGCTGGAGAAAGCGAACTACTTCCTGGAGAGCATTTTAAAAACCCTGGACGAGCCCACCGAGGGCCGTCTGATTTCTTTCCTGCTCCAGAGTCCCGTGGGCGACGGAGGACAGTGGGATATGTTTGCCAATCTGGTACGCAAATACGGCGTTGTTCCCAAGGACGCCATGCCGGAATCCGTCTCCTCCTCCGCCACTGCCGAGATGGTCTCTCTGCTGACCGAAAAGCTCAGAGAGGACGCCTGCATCCTGCGAAAGGCTCACGCCTGCGGAAGCACCGCCGGGGAGCTTTTGCAAAAAAAGGAAGCCATGATGGAGGAGGTGTACCGCCTCTTATGTATCTGCCTGGGCAAGCCTCCCAAGACCTTTGACTTTGAAATCGCCGATAAGGACGGAAATTTCATTCGCGACTGGCAGATCACCCCTCTTGCATTCTTTGAAAAATACGTAGGCTGGAATCTGGACGACTATGTGAGCCTGATTAACGCCCCCACAAAGGACAAACCATACCATCACTCCTACACTGTCCGTTTCCTGGGCAATGTGGTCGAAGGCCATCCCGTCCGCTATCTGAACCTTCCCATTGAAGAGCTCAAGAAAGCGGCTATCGATCAGATGAAAGATGGAAGCCCCGTCTGGTTTGGCTGCGACGTGGGCAAAGCCTCCGGCCGCGAATCCGGCATTATGGATCTGGAACTCTATGACCGGGAAAACCTCTTTGATCTCTCTTTCACGATGAACAAGGCCGAGCGCCTGGACTACGGGCAGAGCCTGATGACCCATGCCATGGTATTTATGGGCGTGGATTTGGATGATGAAGGACGCCCTTTGCGCTGGCGCGTGGAAAACAGCTGGGGCAAGGAGCCCGGAAAGGACGGTTACTACGTAATGACGGATCGCTGGTTCGACGAATATATGTATCAGATCGTAGTAAACAAAAAATATCTGTCCGATGAATTTCTGGCCCAGTATGAGAGCGAACCTATTCCTTTGGAGCCCTGGGACCCCATGGGTTCTCTCGCCTGACTCAGCCAGATTTACCAGAAGTTCCCCCCTTTTGTTCTTCCTTGACTGGCAGAAATATTCTGTCAGATTTAAGAAAATTTTAAGTCAATGTAATTGCGTTTTTTGTCACTTTATGATAGTCTAAATAATATAAAAATCTAACACTTGGGCAGGAGGTACTATATGAAACCTACAGGAGTAATCAGAAGACTTGACGAACTTGGCAGAATCACTCTCCCTATCGAACTGCGCAGAACATTCCAGATCGAGGAGAGGGACCCTCTGGAAATCTTCGTGGATCAGGATTGTATCATCCTGAAAAAATACCAGGATTCCGATGTTTTCACCGGCTCTCGCGAAGGGCTGATTGAATATAAAGGAAAGATGATTTCCAGAGACACGATCCGCACTCTGGTGCAGCTGGCCGGCATGAAGCTGGCCGACTAAAAAGAGGCGGTCTCAATCATCTTACCATGTACATATCTGTACAAACTAAGAGCGCGCCACCCGATTCGATGGTGCGCTCTTTTTTTGATCCGATTAAATCCAAATATCAAAAATTACTCTCAGCTGAGAGTAGCTCCCTCGGCTGCTGAAGATACCATCTTGGCATAGCGGGCCAGATAACCGGTCTTCACCTTGGGCTCCGGCTTCTGCCAGGCCGCTCTTCTGGCCGCCAGTTCCTCGTCGGAGACCTTCAGCTCAATACGGCAATTGGGAATATCAATGGAGATGATATCTCCCTCCTCCACCAGAGCAATGATACCGCCCTCGGCTGCCTCCGGGGACACGTGACCAATAGCCGCCCCTCTGGTGGCTCCGGAGAAACGTCCATCCGTAATCAGAGCCACGCTCTCGCCCAGACCCATGCCGCAGATAGCAGAGGTGGGATTGAGCATTTCTCTCATGCCGGGGCCTCCCTTGGGTCCCTCATAACGAATGACCACTACGTCGCCGGGCACAATTTTCTTTCCATAGATGGCCTCAATGGCCTCCTCCTCGGAGTCAAAGACGCGGGCCGGGCCTTCGTGTACCATCATCTCAGGCGCAACGGCGCTCTGCTTCACCACGCAGCCCATTTCCGCCAGGTTTCCTTTCAGCACAGCGATGCCGCCGGTCTCACTGTAGGGACGGTCGATGGGACGAATCAGATTTTCATCCAGGTTTTCCACACCCTCCAGATTTTCCGCGATGGTTTTCCCAGTGCAGGTCATCAGATCCGTGTGGAGAAGTCCCTTCTTTGTCAGCTCTTTCATTACGGCATAGACGCCGCCTGCCTGATCCAGATCCTCGATATAGGTCTCGCCGGCAGGAGCCAGATGGCACAGATTCGGTGTGCGGCGGCTGATCTCGTTGGCAATGTCCAGATTAATATGTACTCCGGCCTCCTTGGCAATGGCAGGCAGATGCAGCATGGAATTGGTGGAACAGCCCAGAGCCATATCCATAGTCAGCGCATTCTCAAACGCCTCAGCCGTCATAATATCTCTGGGACGGATATTTTTCTTCAGAAGCTCCATCACCTGCATGCCGGCATGCTTGGCCAGGCGCAGACGAGCCGAGTAAACGGCCGGAATCGTTCCGTTTCCTCTGAGCCCCATGCCCAGGACCTCCGTCAGGCAGTTCATGGAATTGGCCGTGTACATACCGGAGCAGGAACCGCAGGTGGGACAGGCGTTCTCCACATATTCGTCCACTCCGGCCTCGTCCAGGGTGCCTGCGTGGTAAGCGCCCACCGCCTCAAACATATGAGAGAGGCAGGTCCGTTTGCCGTTCCTCAGCCGTCCGGCCAGCATCGGGCCGCCGGAGCAGAAAATCGTCGGAATATTCAGCCTGGCCGCAGCCATCAAAAGTCCCGGCACGTTCTTGTCACAGTTAGGAATCATGACCAACGCGTCAAACTGATGGGCCATCACCATTGCTTCGGTTGAATCCGCAATCAGATCTCTGGTCACCAGAGAATATTTCATTCCGATATGGCCCATGGCAATACCGTCGCAGACCGCAATGGCAGGAAACTCAATGGGAGTTCCTCCGGCCATCCGGACACCGGCCTTCACAGCCTCCACAATCTTGTCCAGATTCATATGACCCGGCACAATCTCGTTATACGAGCTGACAATTCCAACCAAGGGGCGGTCCAGCTCCTCCTTTGTATATCCCAGGGCGTTGAACAGACTCCGGTTGGGCGCTCTGTCCACTCCCTGTGTCACCTGATAAGAATTCATATCTCATTCCCTCCAGTCGTAAAACCTGCCTTCCAGGCTTTTATTAATGGATTTATTTACGGCTCTTTGGCCTCATACTCAGTTGGACGCCTTATCCGGGTCTGTATCCTCAGCCCACAGCATCTGGCGGCGAAGCTCCGCTCCTACCTTTTCTACCGGATGCTCGCTGTTAATCCGGCGGGTTGCGTTAAAGTAGGGACGTCCGGCCTGATTCTCCAGAATCCAGTTGCGGGCAAAGGAGCCGTCCTGGATATCGCTTAAGATTCCTTTCATGGCCTTCTTGGTTTCCGCCGTAATCACACGAGGGCCGCTGACATACTCGCCGTATTCAGCCGTATCGGAAATGGAATAATTCATCATGGCGATGCCGCCCTTGTTAATGAGATCAATAATCAGCTTCATCTCATGCAGGCACTCGAAATAAGCGCTCTCCGGCTGATATCCGGCCTCCACCAGCGTCTCAAATCCGGCTCTCATCAGCTCTACAACGCCGCCGCACAATACGGCCTGCTCGCCAAAGAGATCCGTCTCGGTCTCTTCCTTGAAGGTGGTCTCCAGAATACCCGCTCTGGCGCCGCCGATGCCGGCTGCATAGGCCAGTCCGATATCCTTGCAGTGACCGGAAGCGTCCTGATATACGGCAATCAGATCCGGCACGCCCTTGCCGGCCACATAAAGGCTGCGCACCGTATGGCCCGGTCCCTTGGGCGCTACCATGAAGACGTCCACGTCAGCCGGAGGCACGATCTGGCCGAAATGGATATTGAAGCCATGGGCAAAAGCCAGAGCCTTGCCGGCCGTCAGATTGGGCTTAATATCCTTGTCATACATGGCTTTCTGCTTTTCATCGTTGATCAGAATCATGATCACATCGGCGGCCTTTGTCGCCTCGGAAGCGGTCATAACAGTAAAGCCGGCTTCTTCTGCCACCTTCCAGCTCTTGGAGCCATTGTACAGACCTACAATGACATCGTATCCCGAATCTCTCAGATTCAGGGCATGGGCATGTCCCTGGCTGCCATAGCCGATGATGGCGATCTTCTTGCCCATCAGGATATCCGGATTACAGTCCTTCTCATAGTACAGTTTTGCCATAATTATACTCCTCCTTAAGCTTGTTTTGTTCATGTATATTATTGCGTCCTCTCTCGAGGGCTACCATGCCTGTGCGCGCCGTCTCCAGAATGCCGAACTCCTCCAAAAGCCCCAAAATGGCGTTGTTTTTGTCCGCCGTCCCTAAAACAGCGATGGTCAGCGTATCCCTGGCCATATCAACAATGTTGGCCCGAAACACGTTAACAATCTGAATAATGGAATCCCGGCTGTCCTTATCAGGAGCGTTGACCTTGATGAGCAGCAGCTCTCTTTGCACCGAATCTTCGCCGGTCAGAACATCCACGGAAATCACCAGAAGAAGCTTGCTTAACTGCATAGCCAGCTGCGTAATCATCTTCTCATCGCCGATGGTCACCACCGAGATCCGGGTCACGCCGGGCTGAGTCGTCACGCCGGCGCAGATACTCTCGATATTGTAGCCCTTGCGGGAAAAAAGCCTGGCCACCTGAGACAGCACCCCCGGCGTATCCTCCACCAGAATGGACAGGGTATAAGGTTTCTTCTCTGTACTCATCTCATCACCCCCTTACGTCAGCATGAAATTCGTGATGGGGTTTCCGCCGCCCACCATGGGACGCACCATCTCATCGGTATCAATCTTACAGTCGATCACATAACCGTGTCCCCAGGCTATGGCCTCATCCATGGCCGCCTGGAGCTGTTCCAGATTTTCCACCCGGGCGCCCTTTAAGCCATAAGCCTCCGCCAGCTTCACAAAATCCGGCGCAAAATCCAAATCGGTCTGGCTGAAACGTTTATGATAAATCAGGTTCTGCCACTGTCTGACCATGCCCAGCGTTCTGTTGTCAAAAATCACCGTGATCACCGGAATATCGTAATGGGACTCTGTGGCCAGCTCCTGACTGTTCATACGGAAGCACCCATCTCCGGTCATATGCAGCACCAGCTTGTCAGGATTGCCCACCTTCGCTCCCAGAGCAGCTCCCAGTCCAAATCCCATGGTGCCAAAGCCTCCGCTGGTCAAAAGCTGACCGGGATAAGTGAAATGGAAATGCTGGATGCTCCACATCTGATGCTGACCCACGTCGGTAGCCACAATGGTATCCCGCGGCACCTTGCTGTAAATCGTGCGCAGCACCTGATCCGGCGTCATATGGTCGCTCTCCTCCACCGGCACATGGGTGTCGTGGGAAAAGACCTCCGCCTTCCAGCCTGCGTGATCATACCGGCCGATGCGATCGTTGAGAAGCTCCAGCACCCTCTTTGCATCTCCGATAATATGGTGATCGGTTTTTACATTCTTGTCAATCTCCGCCCGGTCGATATCAATATGGACGATCCGCGCCTGAGAGGCAAAGCTCTGCGGGTCCAGAGCCACCCGGTCGGAAAAACGGCAGCCTACCGCTATCAGCAGATCGCAGGTATCGCAGGCTATATTGGACGCCTGCGAGCCATGCATCCCAATCATGCCGGTAGCCAGGGGATGATCCCCGGGAAAGCCTCCCCCTCCCATCAGGGTGATGGCCACGGGAGCATCCATCTTTTCCGCAAAACGTACAAATTCCCGGTGCGCCCGGCTGCGGACCACTCCGCCGCCGCAGATGATAAAAGGCTTATTGGCCTCTTTAATCCAGGAGACCAGCTTATCTACATCCGCCAGATCCGGATCAGGCGTACGGATTCCCCATCCCATTCGTTTTTTCAGGGCCGCAAGCCTGCCTTCCTCGATGTGCTTCTTTTTGGGCAGAGGCTCATAGTCTATTTCCACATTCAGCGCCGTTACATTTTTCAGAAAATCAATGAGGACCGGACCCGGCCGTCCCGATGCCGCCACCGCAAAGGCCTCCCTCATCACGTCCGGTATGGTCTGGGGATCGCGGACCAGGTAGGTGGCCTTGGTGATGGGCATTACAATGCCGGTGATATCCACCTCCTGGAAAGAATCCTTGCCCAAAAGCTCCTCGGTCACATTGCAGGTGATAAATACCACCGGCGACGAATCGTAGTAAGCCGTGGCAATACCGGTTGTCAGATTGGTCGCTCCCGGGCCGGAGGTGGCAAAGCAGACGCCTACCCTGCCGGTAGACCTGGCATAGCCGTCGGCCGCATGAGCGGCGCCCTGCTCGTGAGCCGTCAGATAGTGATGAATTTTATCCTGATAATTATACAGCTCATCATAGATATTCAAAATGCTGCCGCCCGGATAGCCAAATACGGTATCCACCCCCTGCTCCAGCAGACATTCCATGATGGCTTTGGTCGCTCTTACCTTCAAATGCTTCCTCTCCTTTGCCTGTTAATAAAATCAATCGCCGCCATGCCCTTTTCGCAGGGCCACCAGTCCGGTCCGGGCCACCTCCAGAATGGAGAAGGGCCGCAAAAGCTCCTCGAACAGGTCCACCTTTTCCGTGGTGTCCGACAGCTCCAGCGTCATGGATGTGGGAGAGATATCGTCAATCTTTCCCCCCATGATCTGGCAAACGTTCAAAATATCCTGACGCGTCCGCGTGCTGGCCGATACCTTGATCAGAATCAGCTCACGGCCAATCATATGATTCTCCTCTATGGTGCGGACCTTTATTACGTCCACCAGCTTGTTCAGCTGCTTTTCCACCTGCTCCACCACACTGTTGCCGCTGTCAACGATAATGGTAATCCGGGAGATGTTTTTGTCGTCGGTAACGCCTACGGCCAGGCTTTCGATATTGAATGCGCGGCGGGAAAACAGACCCGTAATCTTATTTAAAACGCCGGCCTGATTTTCCACCAGCACTGATATGATCTTTTTCATGGGCATCCTCCTCTCAGTCGCCGGTGGTAGTATCGGCATCCACACCGCAGCACAGGATATAGGGACCTTGGTGGGCAAGCATCCTCCCCACCGCCTCGTCAATATCCTGATCCGCATCCACTCTGCCAAAGGCAATGCCGTAGGCCTGAGCCAGGATTCCAAAATCAGGAGAGCCGTCCAGGTTTACGCCAAAGGGACCGCTGTAAGATTTCTTCTGAATCTCATTAACCAGTCCCAGCACATGATTTTCCAGCAGCACAATCTTGATATCGCTGCCCTGACTGACTAACGTCGCCAGCTCGTTAAAGGCCATCTGAAAACCGCCGTCTCCGCATACCACCACCGTCTGACGATCGGGGCAGGCCACCTTGGCTCCAATGGCCGCCGGCAGGGCGTAGCCCATGGTTCCCAGACCTCCGGTGGTCAGAAATCTGCCCTCCCTGAGAGGCAGATACTTGCAGGCCCAGATCTGATTCTGCCCCACATCCACACAGACGCAGGCATTCTCTGCCATCTGGCGTCCCAGGCTTCTCATCACCTTGCCCGGATGCACCCCCGCCTTCAGCGGCATAATCTCAGCCGCCAGCTCCTCTGCCCGCTTCTGCCGCAAAATATCAATCCATTCCCCGGAATCCACATGGGGCTTATGCTCCAAAACCTGCCCCAGAATACAGCGTATGTCCCCCACCACCGGAATATTAGTGGAGACATTTTTGCCAATCTCAGCCGGGTCCACATCCATATGGATGGTACGCATCCGCCGCCCTATCTCAGAGGGAGATAGTATGGCCCGATTGGCGACCCGGGCTCCCGCCAGAATCAATAGGTCGCTCTTGGCCAAAGCCTTGTTGGCGCAGGTGTTTCCAAAAGAACCGATCATTCCCATGTTGAGAGGATGATCCGTGGGCAGCACTCCCAGTCCCATCATCGTAGTCACCACCGGAATTCCTGCGCTCTCGGCCAGTTCTTTAAGTTCCTGCCTGGCCCCGGCGCTGAATATGCCTCCGCCGGCACAGATCACCGGGCGCTTCGACTGCCCGATGGCCTCCGCCACCCTGCGGATCTGCACCACATTGCCTCTGTAGCTGGGCTTGTAGCCGCGAATATCCACCGATTCCGGATAAACCGGGTCTATTTCTTTTTTTTGAACGTCGCTGGGAATATCGATCAGAACCGGGCCCTGACGGCCCGTGGAGGCGATGTGAAAGGCCTCCTTGACAACGCGCGGAATCTCCCGCGCATCCTTTACGAGATAACTGTGCTTGATGAAAGGCGCAACGGCCCCTGTAATGTCCACTTCCTGAAAAATATCACGGCCAAGGAGATGACTCTCCACCTGGCCGGTAATCGCTACCATCGGAATGGAATCCATGTAAGCGGTGGCAATGCCGGTGATCAGATTGGTAGCGCCCGGACCCGAGGTAACCATACAGACTCCTACCTTGCCGCTCATGCGTGCATAGCCGCTGGCCATGTGGCCGGCATTTTGCTCCGTGCGCACTAAGGTATAGCCGATATCCGACGCAGCCAAAGCATCCACCGCCTCGCAGATCGTGGCGCCGGCATAGCCGAAGACATGAGTTACTCCCTCTCTCCTTAAACTCTCAATCAGAGCCTGCGCTCCTTTGACCATCTTACATTCCTCCCCCTCCGTAATCGTGCCTGAAAATGTTACTGTTCCTCAATATCTATATCTCCAACAATTTTCCCATAAAAGTAAAATGGTTTTGTCAACAATTTTACAATATAAATATCATATAAAATTTTTATGAATCTTATCGCAATTTTATATCAAAATTCCGGACCGCAATTATTATGGGATTTATTGCGGGATTCAAAAAGGCCCCGTCCTGATACTCAGGACGAGGCCCCGTGAAGTACAAAACACAGGCTGGCAGCTCTCTTTCACTCGCTGTCGGACTGGTCTCTTCCCTCGAATAGACTCCTTTGTCCCGGCGATAATCTGTTTTCTCACACATAACCATTATAGCACAGCACTTCTTTACATCGCTAAAAAATAATGGTAGAAGATTAGTCCCATGATAAATGAAAACAGATTATTTGTCAACCGCCAATTTTGTCCGACAAAAGTGCAGGCAGGGAGCAGACCAGATGGCAGACCGGCCGCAGATCGGCTGAAGATCAGCTGCAAATCACCCGCGAACCGGGCTGCAATTTACTCAAACAGATACTGTCCCAGAGCCATGCCGTCCGCAAAAGATGACAGCGCAGCCCCGCCTGCCGTTACCTCTCCCACCGCATAAAGGCCGGGGATCGGCTCTCCTTGCACAGAAATAACCTCCGCATTGGCCGAGCAGGTCAGACCGCCCAGAATGATATGCACCGTAGGCGTCCGGGGGCAGGCATAAAAAGGCGCTGTCACAATCTGGCTGCCCTCGTTAAACGCCACCCGTCCAAATTCCGGATCGCTGAAATTGGTAACGGCATCATTATAGGCATCCACCGAGGCCCGCAGCGTCTCTGGGTCCATTCCAATCTGCTGCGCCAATTCCTCAATGGTATCCGCCTCATACACCGCTCCAATTTGCTTTAAAAACTCCAGATCCTCTCCGCCGGCTGTTTTGCCGTCTGTTATTCCGCTGGTGTTGGCATCGCCGATGATATAGCAGATTCCGTCCGTCTGGTTGAAAATTGCCTGGGATATTTCATTGCGGGAAGCAGTCTCATCTACGAAACGCTTTCCTTCCTGATTGACGTACATGGCAAAGTTGCCGTCAATTCCCATGGAGAGGCTTCCATCCAAAGGACTCCCCAGCGGAAACAGCATATACTGATCCATAATGGCTGTGCCGGCTCCCACTGCCTGGGCCATTTCTATTCCATGCCCATCGGTACCGGAACGATTGTCGGTGGGGATATCGGCAGTCAGATTGTCCCACTGCGTGTTATACTCCACCAGCATTTCTCCGTTGGAGGCAAAGCCGCCGGTCGCCAGCACTACTCCCGTCGTTCCCGTCAGATTATACGTGGTGCCGTCAACGGACTTTGCCACCACGCCGGTCACTGTGTCATCCGTGCAAATCAGCTCTTCCGCCCGCGTCTCCAGAAGAATTTCCACCGGCAGATTTTCCCTCTCAATGGTTTCCGTCAAAGCGTCAAAGTATCCGGTACCGCCTACGGCTCCTTCCACCATGGACCAACGGGGCCAGGGGAAACCAATGATAACCTGGCAGGGTCCCCATTCTGCTCCCATTTCGTCAAACATGTCCCCAAACCACTCGCAGACGTCATGGCTCTTTTGTGCGTAACCAATCAGCGTATCATCCGGACGGCCCAGCTGCAATACGTGATACTGCATGGCCAACAGCTCGTTGGAATCAAACACATAGGGAGACCCCGACTCCTGGTACTCTGCATACTGCTGCCGCACCGTCTCCTGCCATTCCTGCATCTGTTCATTGTCTGAGAAATCCATAGCCAATAGCTCTTCAATCTCTTTATCATATCCCGGATTATTGAGGGGCAGGATTTCCTCCGGCGCTCCCATATACTCCAGATAGCCGCCGCTGACGATGGCGTTGCCGCCGATGGTGCTCAGGGTTTCTACCACTATGACGGACTCGGCGCCGTTTTGAGCCGCGCTCACTGCGGTGGCCATGCCGGCCGCTCCGGCGCCCACCACGATCAGATCCGCCGTCATATCCTTGGTTTCCGTGGAAATATCCCGTCTCGATACCGGCTCATTCCACGCGGTCAGGTCTGCTCCTGTCGCCTCCAGAGCTGCTTTGGCCGCATTTTTGATGGCGTTGCAGGTGATGGTCGCACCGGTATAGGTATCCACCGCCAGGCTCTGATTTTCCACTATGTCCTTTGGAATATTTTCCAGAGCAGCGTCCGCCACGCCGGGCGTCTCATTATGCGCTGTGATTTCCACCTTCTCAATTTTGTCCTCGGACACTGTGACCGAAACGGTCATCTCCCCGTTTCGCCCAATGGATGTTCCGCTGTAAGTTCCCGGAATAAATGCGGCCGCCCCCTGGGAGGTTTCATTAGCCTGCGTCTCAGCTGTTTCCTGAATCTGCCCATCCTGAGACGTGAGATCAGCAGCCGGCTGAGCGCAGCCAGCCAACACATTTACAGTCAGGATTGCCGTCAGAGCTAATCCCTTACATCTTCTTTTCATCATTCTTTTGCTCCCTTCTTCTTCGGTTTGGCCAAACCATTTTCCTTGCAGGATTCAGTATAGGACCCCAATATGGTTGGGAGTCAATAGTTTGATAAAAGATTATTCAACAGGTGTCCAGCAGCACACATAGTCGGAAGGATCTCCGGCGCAGGCGCTGGTCAGCGCCTTATTGGCAATCGATACGCTGACAATCTGCCCGCAGGGACGCAGCCCCTTTTCCCGGATAAACCGCAGGACAAACTCTCCCATGGAGCAAAAGTCCCTGGCCTGGCTGCCGATGCGCAGAATCGCTCTCACGCTGCGTACAGAAGGGTAATAGTCGATATACGGGCTCTCCGTCCCCGACAAAAGAGCGGCGTGCTCCGCATAAATGGCATAGCCCGGACTGACCAGCTGATCCGGCCGGTCCATATCATCGGTCTCCGACACGCCGGAAAACAAAACCACAGGGAAAAGTCCGGCCCACTCCTTCATCAATCTCACCGCCTCCGGATCATTGCTCATCCTTCCTTCATCGGAACAGCGAAGCCGGTACATGGCAGGACGGTATTCCACCCAGCACCTTTCCCGGCAGTCGTTGATCTCCTCCAAAAAAGCCGTCTGACGGCGAACGCACTCCAGGGCGGCCTGCTCGAACAAAATCTTTTTTTGCAGCTCCTGCTCATAATTTTTCATGACGCTCTGGAGCTCCTTGGTCGATGCGCCGTTGATCAACGCCGCCGACGCTTTAATGGGCACCCCCAGGCTCGCATAATAGCGCAGAAAAATTACCCGCTGAAGGTCCGGATAATGGTAGTAGCGGTACCCATTTCCCTCCTGTGCAATTTTGGGCAGAACATCCCACTTTTCATACATCCGGATCGACTGATGCGACACCCCCGCCAAAGCGCAGACGTCCCGCAGCGAAAAGCGCAGATCTACCTCCATTTCATTTCCCCCTTCCCGTCCAGACTCAGGAAAACTAAAACATCCAGTATTAATACTGTAAAACTATCGCCACCATTCACCCCCGCTTTATTAACCATTTCCATACAAATGGCCCAGATTA
>CALWLM010000104.1 GCA_944381515.1 uncultured Lachnospiraceae bacterium
TATGCGCCTTCTGCTTGGTAGAACGGGCCCTGGCTCCTCTCTGCATCCAGGCCAGCTCCACCCGCAGAATCGACTGTCTCTTGCGTTCGCTGGCCTGCTCCATCTCCTCCCGTTCCGCCTTTTTTTCAAGGAAACCGGAATAATTGGTCTGATAGCTGTAAATATGACCTTTGTCAATCTCCACAATCCGGTTGCATACGCTGTCCAGGAAATACCGATCGTGGGTCACCATAATCAGCGCCCCCTTGCGTTTTTTCAGGTAATCCTCCAGCCAGTCGGCCATCTCCTTGTCCAGATGGTTGGTGGGCTCATCCAAAAGCAGAATATCGGCGGGGGATAAAAGAACGCTGATCAGCGCCAGACGCTTTCTCTGACCGCCGGAAAGCTCCCCGGCCGGCTGCTCCCACCGCCCGATTCCCAGACGGTTCAGCATGGCCTTGGCATCGCTCTCGATGGTCCAGCGGTTCTCCTCCGTCACATTCCCTTCCAGCACGCAGTTCAGAACCGTTTTGGCCCCGTCAAAAACAGGCCGCTGAGGCAGATAACGAAGCACCACATGGTTCGCCATGGTCACCGTCCCCTCGTCCGGCTCTTCCTCTCCCGCCAGAATTTTCAGCAGAGTAGATTTTCCTGTTCCGTTTATTCCCACAATACCGACCTTTTCTCCCTCCTGAACCGAAAAGGAGGAGCTGTCAAAAAGCCTGCGATCCCCGTAGGCTTTGATAAGATTTTCCACGTTAATCAGATTCATTGCGAATATTTCTCCTTCAAGTACTGTTCTAATTATACCTGCAAGCCGCCAAAATACAAGAAAATTCTCAGAAAGAAAGAGAGACATCTCAAAGGGCCGGTCTTAATCCGCCCTTTGGGAATGTCCCTCTTTTCTGCCCACTATATGCCTGCAATATCTTATTCACGAAAATCCGCGTTCCAGTCAAAAATAATTCCCGTCTGAGAATCGATCTCAAACTCATATTTCATACTGCCAAAGTAAAGCTCACCCTCATAACACTCTCGGCCGTCTCTGTTCTCCTCCCACAGCTGAATTTCCTCAGCAGAGGAACCCGGCACCTTACTCTGAACCACAGCTCTGGCTCCGTCCATATCCACTGGATTTCCTCCCAGTGCATCCAGCCATTGTTCATCCACCTCGTAGTCTGCTCCCACAATAGCTCCGCCGGTCACAGCAATTTCAAAATCATAGTCTCCATAGTCCGTCTCAAATTCCACCTGATAAATGGAAATATCATTTTCCCGGTCGGACTCCACCTTGATATTGTAAGCATCCGTCTCCGGTACGCCTGCATTTCGAAGAGCCAATTCCAGGGCTCTGTCCTCGTTCATCTGCCCGGAATCCCCGTCTTCTGCAGCAATCGTCTCCGTACTGACGGCGGTGCCGGCAGTTCCCGTCGGACCGGCGGCTGCCGTTTCCTCTCCTGTACCAGCAAAGCTTCCCGCCGTACACCCGGCAGCCAGCACAGCGCCCCACAAAACAGCTGTCGCCCATAAACTCTTTCTCAGCTTTTTTCCATCCTTTTTATCCGGTACGCTCATTATTCAATCTCTCTCCTGGATTATAATGTGAACACTGTCGCCGTCACCTTTCCCTATTTTCTCCCGAATAGCCTTTGTAATGCCGATTATATAGCAGATAGAGCCATCTTCATTTTTCAGCCCCATATTGACCACGCTGCCGTCATAAGGCTCCCCGTCAAAAAGGGCGTGGACTTTTACCCTTCCTCTTCCAAATTCTCTGCGGACGTCCCAGGGAAAAATCAGATACGCCCCGCCCTTTTGCTCAGCGCTGTGAATGACCGCGTCGTATTCGTAGGTCTTTCGCTGCGTCCTTTCTGTCGGCTCTGCCCACTCTCTGTCCTGCCTCATTTCGCCGCTCCTGTGCCGCGCAGAATCTTTTCCATGGACTTTCCTTTGGCCAGCTCGTCAACCAGCTTGTCCAGATATCGTATTTTCTGCATCAGCGGGTCCTCGATATCCTCCACCCGCACGCCGCAGACGACGCCGCGGATCTGACTGCTGTTCGGATTCATCTGCGGAGCCTGATCAAAAAAGGTCCTGAAATCCGCCTTCCGCTCCAGCTGTTCCTTTAAACCGTCCCCGTCATAGCCGGTCAGCCAGCAGATAATCTCATCCAACTCTTCTTTCCTGCGTCCTTTTCGCTCTGCTTTCTGCAGGTACAGCGGATAAATATCTGCAAAACTGGTGTTAAATATACGGTGTTCCATTTACAAAACTCCTTTAAAGATAACGATTGCGCTTCCTGAGCCGGAGCCTTCCACGTCCCCGTCTCTTACCTCTACCATAGCATATCTTCCGGAAGGAATCAAATATCTTTTCGATCAGCAGCGTACTGTAGCGCAGCACCGGTTCCGTAACAATGGCAAAAACCACAAAAAGCATCACGCATTTGGTTGACATACCCTCAAGAGCAAAAAGGTCGCTGAAGAAAATGCTGCTGAGCAGCAGGCCCGCCATGGAGCCGCCCCAGATGCACCAGCGCAGCGCATTCATCGGCCGGCAGATGCTGTAGAGAATCATAAAACCGACTATAGCCAGAAGCATGGTGCAGGCCGTAGAGATATCCGACGCATCGACGCCAAAGGTCTGCCCAAATACGACCAGAGCGCCCACCACAATAAAATCCGTAATTCCGGCGGGCAATGCCTTGACTAATACATTGGATAAAAAGTTGCCCTGAATGATATTTCGATTCGGCTGCAAAGCCAGGAAAAACGCGGGAATCCCGATGGTAAAGGTGCTGATCAGAGATACCTGTGCCGGCTCCAGAGGATAATGAATCTGGAAGCACACCGAGAAAATGGCCATCAGAAACGAAAAAATATTTTTCACCAAAAACAGGCTCGCCGACCGCTCAATATTATTTACCACCCTTCGGCCTTCCAGCACCACAGCCGGCATACAGGCAAAATCCGAATTTAACAGCACCAGCTGTGAAGCCTGAGCGGCCGCATCGCTGCCCGACGCCATGGCCACAGAGCAGTCCGCGTCTTTCAGCGCCAGAATATCATTGACGCCGTCTCCGGTCATTCCCACCGTATGCCCCCCTTTTTTGAGGGCCTGAACCAGCTTTCTCTTCTGCTCCGGCGTTACCCTGCCAAATACCGTATATTTATCGGCGGCCCTGCGCAGCTCCTCATCCGTATGCAGACTTGCCGCATCAATATAATTCTCCGCGCCATTAATACCCGCCTGCTGCGCCACCTGGGATACTGTCACTGGATTATCGCCGGAAATCACTTTGATCTGCACGCCCTGATCGGCAAAATAGCGGAAGGTCTCCGGCGCTTGCCGCCGTATGGGATTGGAAAGAAGAATCAGCGCAAGGGGCTCTGCCTTTTGGGTCAGCTCCTTTCCATCCGGCACGCCGTCATATGCCGCCAAAAGCACCACGCGGCTCCCTTTGGCCCCATAGCCTTCAATCTGCTCTTTATAACGTCCGTACTCCTCACGCAGCACGAATTCCGGCGCTCCCAGTACATAAGCCCCTTCGTCAAAAACAACGCCGGAATATTTATAGGCCGGTGAAAAGGGGATGACCTGGACTGCCCTTCTCCCCGCCCGCTGCCGGAAGAAGCGCTTCAAAGCGCGCATCGTGATATTGTCATCGGACATGGCTCCGGCAAAATCGCCAAGCAGTCCCGAAAGCTCTGCCTCCGCCCCGTTTCCTTCAGCGGTTCCAGCCGCGCCGGCTGTGTCAGCTACATCTGCCGCGCCGCCTGTCTCTTCCTCACTGCTTTGGCTTCTTCTCAAAGGGATGACTTCCGTCACCTGCATATTATTTTCGGTAATCGTACCTGTTTTATCCACACAGAGCACATCCACCCGCGCCAGCGTCTCAATACATTTCATATCGTGTACCAAAACCCTGCGGGAAGCAAGACGTATCACGCTGACGGCCAGGGCCACGCTGGTGAGCAGATAAAGTCCCTCAGGAATCATGCCGATCACCGCCGCCACCATGGATACAATGCTGTCGGAAAAGGAAGAACCCAGAAAAACATATTGCTGTACAAAAAGCATAACGCCTATGGGCACAATAAGAATGCCCACGACTCCGACCAGCCGGTTGAGAATACGCAGAATCTCCGACTGCTCCCTGGTGTCCATGGCCTTTGCCTCCAGCGTAAGCTTGGAGATATAGGAATCGACGCCTACCCGCTCAATCCGGGCAAAGCACTCTCCCGACACCACATAACTGCCGGACATGAGCATTTCTCCCGGCCTTTTTTGCACCTCATCCGCCTCCCCGGTCAGCAGAGATTCATTGACCGACACCTCGCCGCTGGTCACAATAGCATCCGCGCAGATCTGATTTCCCGCCCGGACAATAACGATATCGTCCAGCACCAGCTCCTCAGCCGCTATTTCCTTCCTCTCGCCGTCCCTGACCGCCAGGGCCCTGGGCGCATGCAGAACCGACAGTTTGTCCAGTACCTTTTTGGCCCGGATCTCCTGCACAATGCCGATACACAGATTGGCCGCGACCACCACCAGGAACGTCATATTGCGGAAGGACCCGGCAATCATCAAAAGCACAGCCAGCACGGCAAAGACCAGATTAAAATATGTAAACAAATTGCCCTTAATAATCTCTCCTATGGTCTTTGTCGGAGGGTCCACCGGCCGATTGACCCAGCCGTTCTGCACATATTCCTGTACCTGCTGCGAACTGAGTCCCTGGCTCTCATCCGCCTGAATACGCGTCACCATTCCGCGCTCCGGCACGTCTGTTTTCTGCTCTGCTTTTTTCCACTTCAGCTGTATTTTCTGTCTCAATCCACGTACACCTCTCTGATTCAAACAGCCTTTATGGCATTATGCTTTTATTTTATGGCACAGTCCGCAAAAATCTATAGGCAAGTACCCCTGATCTGACCGAAATCCAGACACTCACCTATCATTTGTCTGAATTCTTATCTGAATTCTTGTCCGGATCAGCGGGGCCTTCTGCCTTCCACTGCAAAATCTCCGACAATCGGTCGGCTGTCTGCGCTTCCTCTCCCTCTCCGGCCGGGCGGTAATACCGTTTTCCCTTCAGAGAGGGGGGAAGACATTCCATATGGGCCATCTTGTCCTCCAGATCATGGGCATACTGATACCCCTCTCCATAATGAAGATCCTTCATCAGGCCGGTAACTGCATTGCGCAGATTGAGAGGCACCGGCTCCGCCAGCTGGCGAAGGGCGTCTGCCTTGGCCTCCTCGTAGGCCACGTAGGCCGAGTTGGACTTGGGAGCCATGGACAGGTAGATTACCGCCTGGGCAAGATTGACGCTGCACTCCGGCATCCCATTGAAATGACTGGCCTGGTAGGCTGCCACCGCCACGCCGAGGGCGCGGCTGTCCGCCATTCCCACATCCTCGCTGGCAAACCGCACCAGGCGGCGGGCCACATACAAAGGGTCCTCTCCGGCCTCCAGCATCCTGGCCAGCCAATAGACAGCCGCATCCGGATCGCTGTTTCGCATGGATTTGTGCAGGGCAGATATCAGATTATAGTGCTCCTCCCCTTTTTTATCGTAGAGAAGGGTCCGGTCGCCGATACACTGGCTGACAATCTCCCGCGTCACAGTAGTTTTTCCGTTTTCATCTAAATCGCCGTTGGTCACAGCCATTTCCAGAATATTGAGAGCACGCCTGGCATCTCCATTGGCAAAAGCAGCTATGGCCTCCAGCAAATCCTCTTCAATGGAAATCTCCAGATAGCCAAATCCCTTCGGACTTTTAAGCGCGCGCTTTAAAAGCTCTGTCAGATCATCGGCAGACAAAGCCTGGAGCACAAAAACCTTGCAGCGGGACAGCAAAGCCCCATTCACTTCAAAAGATGGATTTTCTGTAGTCGCGCCAATGAGCGTAATGCTCCCTCTCTCCACAAAGGGCAAAAAAGCATCCTGCTGCGCTTTGTTGAAACGGTGTATCTCATCCACAAAAAGCAGCGTTCTTCGTCCCATGCGGCGGGTCTGCTCCGCCCGGTTCATAACCTCCTTTATCTCCTTGATGCCGCTGGTAACTGCGCTGAAATTGACAAAATCGGCATGGGTGCGGCCTGCAATGATGCTCGCCAGCGTAGTCTTGCCTACCCCCGGCGGTCCCCAGAAAATCATCGATGGAATATGATCCGAGTCAATCAGGCGGCGCAGAACCTTTCCCTCTCCCAGCAGCTGTTTTTGTCCCACAAACTCCTCCAGAGTCTCCGGCCTCAGACGGTCTGCCAGGGGACTGGCCGTCTGCCTGTCGTCAAAAAGCGAATACTGCTCCATCATCTTTTCTTCTCCTCCTTAGCGTCCTCCCTGCCCTGTCCCTTTTTTTGCTGTATCCGGCGATTTACGGCCAGAATCAGAGCCGACGGCAAAATCCTGGCGGCAAAATAAGTCATAGCGTTGGATGCCCCCGGCACAATCAGACTTTTACGTTTTTCCATTCCCCGAATGGCGGCCCTGGCCGTCTTATCCGGATCGGCGCTTCCTACAGAGGCGCTAATTCCCGCCCGGTCAAAAAAACCCGTATTTACCGGCCCCGGACAAAAGGCTCCCACATAGGCGCGGCTTCTTCTGGCCCGCAGCTCTTCCTCAATTCCCCTTGTCAGACTGACCACATAGGCCTTGGTGGCATAATAAGCAGCCATATAAGGGCCGCCGGGCACCAGTCCAGCCGAGGAAGCCACATTGAGAATCGATCCTCCCCGCCTCTCCATATCAGGCAGAAAAAGCTTCGTCAGCACATGAACAGCCATACAGTTGACCGCCGCCATTTCCATCTCCTCATCCAGAGACGTGGCGGCAAAGCTCCCATAAACGCCAAAACCGGCACAGTTGATTAAGATCTGCACCGGGCGGCGGCGAAACGCCTCGTAAAGATGCTCACACTCCTCCCGTTTTGACAGGTCGCAGACAAAAATCTCCCCTCCGCAGTCCATAGCCGCCGCCCGCAGACGTTCCTCGCTGCGGCCCACAAGCACCGGCTGATACCCCTTCTTTGCCAGTTCGCAGGCCAGTTTCGCTCCCAGTCCTCCGCTTCCCCCCGTAATTAGCGCTAATTTTTCCGTTTTCATTGCAAAAATTCCGCCTTTCCACCAGGTTTTCTCTCTTTTCTTCCCTTCATTTTACTCTTTCTTCTGTTTTTTCGCAATAGCTCCACTTGACGCCCCGCCCTCTTCCGAGTATAATGTATCATATCCGCAGGAAAACAAGCGGCTGCGAAGCAGGCATTTGTTTTCACCGGATATGATAACGAAGGAATCTCCTGATTCCTGAGTGCAGAGGCCGTCAGACCTATGCCATATCCGCAGGAAAACAAGCGGCTGCGAAGCAGACATTTGTTTTTTACATAATTTGCGAGAAATTTTAAGGAAAAGGAAGGCAACCATTCACCATGACTGACGCCGATAGTGACGCTGGCCCAAACAACTATACGAAGACAATAGGATACCCATGTAGGCATAACCTATTCCTGCCCTCAGGTTTAGGGTGTGCTTTTTTTGTGTCTTTTCCGGCATTTCTGAGGCCCTGTCCTCACCGACGAATCTAACTGCCTGGAATAATCCGACAAAAGCGGACCATGCCAAAACCATTTGAAGATAAACGTTTTTATATTATGTACTGCGAAGCCATCTAAGGCCTCGTTACTAAGTTTTGTTTAATTTTAAGGAGAGAATGTATTCATGTTAGCGCGACAATTGTTACTGCAGGTTTTTCTGATTCTACTAAACGCCTTTTTTGCGTGTACGGAGATTGCTGTGATTTCACTCAATCCCACTAAACTGCGCAAAATGGAGGAGGATGGCGATAAATCGGCAGGTCGTCTTCTGCAGCTGGTAGAACAGCCGTCCAACTTTCTGTCAACCATTCAGATCGGTATTACCCTGGCAAACCTCATGGGCAGTGCCTTCGCCGCCGACAATTTTTCCGACGGTCTGGTTGACTGGATTTATAATGGTTTGAATTTCCAGGCTATTCCTTTAAGCGTGCTGGACACCCTGTCCGTCATTCTGATTACCATCATCTTATCTTATTTCACGCTGATTTTCGGCGAACTGGTGCCCAAGCGTATCGCCATGCAGAAACCCATGCTGGTAGGAAAGATTGCCGCGCCTGTGGTTTCCGGCCTGGGCGTTGTTATGCGTCCGGTTATCTGGTTCTTATCTTTCTCCACCAACCTGGTGCTGCGTCTGCTCCATGTTAAAACAGAGGCCCAGGAAGAGTCCGTCACCGAGGAAGAGATCCGAATGATGATTGAATTGGGCGGTGAGAAGGGAACCATTGACGAAGACGAAGAAACCTGGATTCAAAATGTGTTCCGTTTTGACGATATCACTGTGTCAGACGCCATGACCCATGTCTCCGACGTGGTCGCTCTGGATGTGGATATGGATGA
>CALWLM010000105.1 GCA_944381515.1 uncultured Lachnospiraceae bacterium
CCGCTGCCTCCGAAAAACGCACCTTGTAATCCTGAGCCGCCATGATAACTGCAATCAGAGTCACACCGTCCCGCGTAGCCGTGGCGGATACGCAGTATTTTGCCAGGCTGGTGGAGCCGGTCTTCAGTCCATTGCAGCCCTCATACTGCTTGAGCAGCTTATTTGTATTGGCCAGGGAAAATTCCGAGCTGCCCTGGGCCGTATTATGGGTAATGTTTTCCATCCATATGCTGCTGTAATCAAAAATCTGCGGATATTTCGTAATCAGCTCCCGGCTCATAATGGCCACATCCCGGGCCGACGTCACATGGGTGGCAGAATCCGTCAGTCCGCAGCAGTCTTCAAAATTGGTCTGCGTCATCCCCAGCCCCTGGGCCCTCTCGTTCATTCTCCGCACAAATTCCGTCTCGCTGCCGGCCACATACTCGGCCATAGCTACCGAGGCGTCGTTGCCCGAAGCCACAACAATACATTTGATGAGGGTTTCCACGGTCTGAACCTCTCCCTCCTCCAGATAGACCTGGGAGCCTCCCATGGATTTGGCATAGGCGCTGACCGTCACCTCATCCTCCAGAGAAATCTGTCCGCTGTCCAGGGCGTCAAAGATCAGGATCAGCGTCATGATCTTCGTAATACTGGCCGGAGACAGAGCCTGATCGGCGTTTTTCTCATAGACTACCGTACCGGTGGATGCCTCCATTAAAAGGGCCGAGACCGCCGTGAGCCCCATGTCAGCGCTCTCCCCTGCGGCAGGCTCCTCCATCTCCCCGGCGATCTCTTCCACTTCCCGGCCGCTGGCGCCGACCGCCTCCGCCTGCGTCTCCTCTGCGGCCTGTGCCTGCGTTTCCCCCGCCTGTACCTCCTCCTGTGATTCTGTCTGTTTCTCCGGCAGATCACCGGCCCCCGCCAGGGCCGTCCCCGCCTGCCCCAGGCAGCCCAATGCCATTGCAAGGGCACATATCACCGCTAATATCTTTTTTTTCAATCCCGTCCAACCTCAGGCATCTGTTTACTATCATTGTAGTCATGCCGTCTGGATTTTATGACTGACAACCTCTTTCGATAGATCGGAGCGCTCACTTTTATAAATACTGCCGTGGTGACGCAGGCCGCAATCACATCGGTCAGAGGCTCGGTAAAGAAAGCTGCCCGGACCCCAAAGAGCATCGGCAGAAAGAAGACGAAGAGGAAAAACAGGCCCTTGCGGAAGAAGGACAGGCTGACGGCCACTTTGGCAATTCCCATTCCCGTAAAGCCATCCACAAAGGTGTACTGCAAAGCCAGCGGAATCACTCCCAGCGTATAAACCCGAATCGCCCAGACCGCCAGCTCCTTAAGCTCCTCCCGCCGGGTAAAAATATTCACAAACAGGCCCGAAGCCGTCTGAGCCGCCACAAACATCACCGACGTAAATATCAGGCAAACCTTCAGAATCTGCATCTCGGCCTGGCGCACGCGGCGAATCTGGCCAGCCCCGTAATTGTATCCCAAAATAGTCTGGGTGCCGCCGGTGATCCCGCCTAAAGGCATGGTAATCATCAGCATAAAGCTCTGAACAATGGTAGCGCAGGCCACCATCGTGTCTCCCTGAGCCGCTCCGCCATAATGCTGCAAAGCCATATTCATGCTGATAATCAGAATACTGTCAAAGGCAATAATCAGAAAAGGAGACAAACCCAAAGCCAGCACTCTTTTGCAGATCTTCCAGGAATACCCGCCAAAGGTAATCGGGATCGGCACTCTTTTGCTGAACAAAAACCAGAGCACAAAGGCGCTGGAGGCCATCTGAGACAGCACCGTTGCAAAAGCCGCCCCGGCCGTCCCCATGCCAAAGACGAACATAAAAATAGGGTCCAGCACCAGATTCAGCACAGCGCCCAGCACCACCGACATCATTCCTACCTTGGCAAACCCCTGGGTAATAATGAACTGATTCATTCCCGTGGACAGCAGGGCAAAAAGGCTGCCCGATACATACACGCTCAAATATGCGTCCGCATAGGGGAAGGTCACTTCGCTGGCTCCAAACCACCACAAAAGTCTGTCTTTTAAAAGGAGAGCCGCCGCCGTCAGAATAATGCCGGCCACACACATCATCATAAAGCAATTGGACAGTATCTGTCTGGCGGCATCCTCTCTCTTCTCTCCCATCCGGATACTGAGTAGCGGCGAGCCGCCGAAACCGATCAGGGAGGCAAAGGAGGATATCAGCGTCACAATAGGGCCGCAGACTCCGGCTCCTGCCAGCGCCAGTTCCCCTACTTCCGCTATATTTCCGATATACATGCGATCCACAATACTGTACAGTACGCTGACAAACTGGGCCAGCATCGAGGGGAGCGCCAGCCTCAGCACCAGTGTTCCGATCTTGTCTTTTTCCAGATTGTTCTCCAGCTTCATCTCTCTTCCCGCCTTTTCCTTATAGAATGTCATATCAAAATGTCTTTATGGAATGTCCTTACAGACTGGTATCATAAAATTCACGTCCGTTTATTATACTCCTGCCCCCGGCGGCTGTCCATGAATTTTTTCGTTTTCGCTCTTGTTCCTGCGCACAAAATACAGTACACTAAAGAAAGGCGGGACAGAGCCCTTACGGCCCTTCCCGCGCAATGAAAAAATCGAATCGAGGTTCATTACAATGAAAGAAATGGAGAAAATAGCCAGTTTTACCATTGATCACCTGAAGCTTCAGACCGGTATCTACGTGTCCCGCAAGGATTACGTAGGCGATCAGGTGGTCACTACCTTTGATCTGCGCATCACCCGTCCCAACACGGAGCCGGTGATGGACAATCCGGCCGTCCATGCCCTGGAGCATCTGGGAGCCACCTTCCTTCGCAACCATCCCCAGTGGAAGGACCGGGTGATTTATTTCGGCCCTATGGGATGCCGTACCGGTTTTTATCTGCTGTTGGCGGGGGATCTCGCCTCCGACGACATCTTTGATCTGGTAAAGGAGATGTTTGCCTTCGTCCTGGAATTCGACGGCCCCATCCCCGGCGCCAGCCCCAAGGACTGCGGCAACTACCTGGATATGAACCTGTCCATGGCCAAGTACTATGCCCGCAAATACATGGATGAGGTGCTGAAAGAAAAACAGCCGGAGCGGATGGTCTATCCCCAGTAAGAAGATATCCGCCCATATTTTAAGGGTGATCCCGGCCTCCTGCCGCTGGAATCACCCTTATTTTATAGCCACATTTGTATGAAATGCCTAACTTAAAATGCCCAATTCAGACCAGCCGCATTTTCAAATCAGATAGGTGTATTTTTCTCTTAAACGGCTTCGCTCAGCCTCTGTCACCGCCAGCTGTCCGGTCAGGAAATTGTCCATGCCGCCGTATTTTTCATCGATGGTATCAAAGACGGCTGTAAGATAGTCCCTATGTACCGAATCCAGCACCACGGCCTGATTGGCCAGCACCTCGTCGCCCGTCCTGTCCAGGATCTCCCTTGTTATCCGCTGATGACGTCCTTTAAGCGCCTCATTGGTAACCAGATAATCCTCATAGATTGTCTCCTGCGATGCGCCCAGCGCGTACAGCAGCAGCGCCGCCGTCACTCCGGTTCTGTCCTTGCCCGCTGTGCAGTGCCACAGAAAAGCTCCTTCCTCATGAGCGAGAAGCAAACGAAAGAAGCCTGCTAACTGCTCCACGCAGTAAGGATCGGACACCATCATCGGGTAGAGGCGCAGCATGGAATCATGCGCTTTCCCCTCCAGACTGCGCACATAGATCAGTCGCTTTTCCACCGGGTCCTCAGCCTCTTCTTCCTCGCGGCTGATCCCCAGCACCTTGCCGTGGAAGATCGGATGCCAGTGATAATTCATTCCCTCCGGAGTCTGATCCGGATGCTGGCTGATCTCCACATCCGTGCGCAGATCTACGATGTCTGTCACATGAAATTCTTCCCGCAGACGTTCTTCATCCCGGGCGCTTACCGACGCCAGCATACCGGTGCGGATCAGACAGCCCGCCTTCACCCTGCGGCCGTCTCCTACGGGGATACCGCCCAGCTCTCTGGCATTTTCAATACCGTCGAACTGAATCAGCCGGTTCATCCGGTCCGCTCTGTCTGCCCCTGCCATATCAGTTCTCCTTATCCGGCAGCTTGCAGAAGGCCACACCAATGGCGTCCGGTCCGGTATGCGTACCGATGGTCAGATTGATTTCATTTATATAGACCACCTTCACTCCCAGCTCCGCTTCCACCTCGGCGGCAAACTCCTTTGCCTCCTCCAGATTGTCGGAGTGAGCCACAGCCACCAGAGTTTTATCCAGATTGAGCTTCTTCATCGTATCCAGCATGGTCCGCTTGGCGTTGTTCTTACCGCGGCACTTCAGGAAGGAAACGATCTTGCCCTCCTCAAAATGCAGGATCGGCTTGATATTGAGCACCGTTCCTACAGCTCCGCTGACTGCATTTAAGCGGCCGCCGCGCACCAGGCAGTCCAGATGATCCACCAAAAACAGAATATCGAAATCCTTTTTGCGGGCCTCGATTGCATCCCGCACCTCCTCCAGCGTATGACCCTGCTTCTTCATCTCCTGGGCCAGATACACCATCAGGCCGGCAGCCACCGAGCCATTCAGAGAATCGATCACGCAGATCCGGCAGTCGCGCTCGCCCATCAGCTCCTGCGCCACCACGCTGACCGTGCTGTAGCTGCCGCTGAGCTCCGAGGAAAACATAATGCAGAGAATATCTCTTCCGGCATCCAGCTCCGCCTCAAACAGCTCCCGCACCCGCTCCGGATTGCAGCCCATGGAGTAGGCCCTCTCGCCTTCCAGCAGACGCTTGTAGAATACCGGCGGCTCCAGCTTTTGCTCATCGCCGTAAATTACGCCGTCATTGAAATGATAATACTGGGGCAGAATCACTATGTGTTCCGCTTCCGCATAGGAAGCATCAATGTCCGTATTGATATCAGTCATCACGGTAAATTCTTTCATATCGTTTGTCACCGTCGGTTTTTGCAAACCAGTCCTTCCCTTTCTACAAATAAATATGCCTTTTTGACAGTTTAACGAGCACATTATAACATAAATTTCCGATGGCTGTAAAGCCGTCTGTCACCCTACTTTACAACCTTTTAAAAATCTTAAGATGTTTCTCGGCCCATACGGGAAAAATAATATAAAAGATGGATTTACATCCGCCTCAAAAGATTGTATACTATGTGTCAACACAGCCCCTTCCGCAGCGCCGGCATCTGCCGGAGAGCCGGATCTGGGGCTCATACAGCATAAGGAGGGTAACATGGTCAATCATTTTTGCAAACGTCCGCTGTGGGAAGTCAGCGCCAAGCTGGCCGCGGTAGCCGGCGGCTCCTGCCCGGCGGATCTGGTAATCATCCACGCCAACCTGATTAATGTCTGCACCAGGGAAATAGAGGAGGATATCTCCGTGGCCGTCTCGGAGGGAAGAATCGCCCTGGTGGGCGACGCCTCCCACTGCATCGGCGAGGGCACCCGGATTCTGGATGCCAAAGGACAGTATCTGGCTCCCGGATTTTTGGACGGTCACATTCATGTGGAATCTTCCATGATGGGCGTCGGAGAATACGCGCGGGCTGTCATTCCCCACGGAACCACCGGCATCTATATGGACCCCCACGAGATCTGCAATGTTCTGGGGCTGGAAGGTGTAGAGTGCATGCTGGAAGACGCTGCACGCACGCCTCTCAAGGCCATGTTTACCACTCCCTCCTGCGTTCCTGCCGTTCCCGGCTTTGAGGATACGGGCTCCCATGTGGGACCGGAGGACGTAGCCGAGACCATGAAATGGGACAACTGCGTCGGCCTGGGCGAGATGATGAATTTCCCCGGCATTCTCTCCTCCAACGAGGAAACTCACGCCATCACCGGAGCCGCGCTGCAGGCCGGCAAGATTGTCACCGGCCATTATTCCATGCCGGAAACAGGCAAGGGATTAAACGCCTATATTGCCTCCGGCGTACGCTGCTGCCACGAATCCACCAGAGCGGAGGACGCCCTGGCCAAAATGCGCCTGGGAATGTACGCCATGTTCCGCGAAGGCTCCGCCTGGCATGATCTGGCCGAGGTGGCAAAGAGCATCACCCAGCACGCGGTGGACACCCGCTTTGCCGTCCTGGTTTCCGACGATACCCATCCCCACACGCTGTTATCTCAGGGCCATCTGGACCATATTGTCCGCAGGGCCGTAGAGGAAGGCATCGATGTTCTCACGGCCATTCAGATGGTCACCATCAACTGCGCCCAGTGCTTCCAGATGGACCATGAACTGGGCAGCATCGCTCCCGGCAAGTGTGCGGATATGGTTCTGCTGGATAATCTGACGGATTTGAATGTTCAGAAGGTCTTCATCGACGGCGAGCTGGCCGCAGAAAACGGGGCGGTAACTCAGGCATATACCCCCTATACATATCCGGAATGGGCCACCCATTCCATCCATGTGGGCGAAACCATTACCCCCGCCACCTTCGCCATTCCGGCCTCAGCCGATCAGGCAACGGTGCGGGCCATCGAGGTGATCCCCGCCCGGGTCGGCGATTATGAGCGCCATGTCATCCTGAAAGCTAAAGACGGACGCCTGGAGTCCGATGTGGACCAGGATGTATTAAAGGCCGTGGTATTTGAACGCCATCATGCCACCGGCAAAAAGGGCTTTGGCTTTGTAAAAGGCTTTGGCATCCGCCGGGGCGCCATGGCCTCCACCGTAGCCCACGATGCCCACAATCTGTTAGTCATCGGCACAAACGACGCCGACATGGCTCTGGCGGCAAATACGCTGATCCAATGCGGCGGCGGTATGTGCGTGGTCTGCGACGGTCAGGTGCTGGGCACAGTTCCCCTTCCCATTGCCGGCCTGATGAACGACAAGCCGGTGGAAGAAATCGGACAGGCTGTCGCGTCCCTGGAGGAAGCCTGGAAAGAGATCGGCTGCACGATGCCCTCTCCCTTTATGACGATGGCCCTGATTCCCCTGGCCTGCCTGCCTGAACTTCGCCTCACCGACCGTGGACTGGTGGACTGCAACCATTTCTGCTTTGTAGACATTGAGGTATAAAAGAGCTGACAGACGTCTCTGCTTCAGAATTCTATATAAAGAAATACAGATTCAGGAAATCTGTCTGGATGTACAGGACCGGGAAATAGAAGTATCGTTATCGGAGGACGATTTTATAAATAGTGCCGTCCGCATGCGGACGGCACTATTTCTTTAAATATCATATCTGTATTTTCTTATCAAGACAGGGAAGAAATATCTCTCCCAAAATACTTCTCTGACAGATCCGAGAGAACGCCTTCCTCCCGCAGCTCGTCAAGAGCCTGATTGATGGCCTCTCTGAGGCTGGCGGTCTCCTCGCCTTTACGCATGGGGATAGCCGTCTGGTCCGCCGTATCGGTGGTGACTGCAATCTTTACATCCGCTTCGGGATGAGCCCGCATGTAATCGTCAAAAGTCACCTCGGAATTGAGGGTCGCATCGATACGGCCGCTGAGCAAAAGCTCCATGGTCTGATTCAGATCATCCACGCCGGTCACCTCCGCTCCGTACTGCTGCGCCAGCTGCGCATAGGTGCTGGTAATGGTATTGGCCGTGCTTTTGCCCTCCAGATCCTCCAGAGACTGTATCTCGTCGTAATCGCCGCGCACGATCACCACCGCCCGGTTGTAGGCGTAAGGCTCGCTGAAATCGTACTGCTGCTGCCTTTCCTCCGTCACATCCACGCCGTTTACCATAATATCATAACGGCCGGAGCTGACGCCTGCCAGCAGACCGTCAAAATTGCCCTCCACAAAGGTGGCCGTTACTCCCAGCTTTTCGGCAATATTCTGGGCCACCTCCACGTCATAGCCTACCAGATTGCCGGTCTCATCGTGATAATTCCAGGGCGACCAGGTGCCCTCCAGAGCAACGATAAGCTCCCCGCGCTCCTGGATCTGAGCCAGCAGATCGCCTCCGGTCTCTGCCGAAGTCTCGCCATTATCCGCCGCGCCTGTTGCTGCCGCCTGAGTCTGAGCCTCGGTCTGCGTCTCGCTCTGAGAGCAGCCTCCCAGACACAGCGCGCCCAGCAGAAGTATCATCAGTACAGCCAATATCTGATTTCTTTTCTTCATTTTCACTCTCCTCTTTCTTTTTATTCTTCCTCGTCAAAGAGCCGAAGAAAGGCTCGGGTCCTCTCCTCCTTGGGATGCTGAAAGAATTCCTCGGAACTGCCTTCCTCCACCACCACGCCATGTTCCATAAAAATCACATGGTTGGATACGTCCCGGGCAAATCCCATTTCATGGGTGACAACCACCATGGTCATGCCCTCGCCGGCCAGCTGGCGCATAACGGAGAGAACCTCGCCGGTCAGCTCCGGGTCCAGGGCCGACGTAGGTTCGTCAAAATAGATAATCTCCGGGTCCGTGGCCATGGCTCTGGCAATCGCCACACGCTGCTGCTGGCCTCCGGACAGCTGGCTGGGATAATAGTCGGCGCGGTCCGACAGGCCTACCTTTTCAAGGGCCGCCCAGGCTTTCTGCTCTGCTTCTGCCTTGGGAATCCCCCGCGCAATAACCAGACCTTCCATTACATTCTGCAGAGCCGTCTTGTTGCGGAACAGATTATAATTCTGAAACACAAAAGCCGTTTTTTTGCGGAGTCTGGCCGCGTCGCGCTTTGAAACATGCGCCAGGTCAAAGGTCTCTTCGTCAAATTTCATGGTGCCTGCATCAGCCGTCTCCAAAAAATTAATACAGCGAAGCAGCGTGGTCTTGCCGGAGCCGCTGGGCCCCAGTATGGCCACCACCTCGCCGGTGTCCACGCTCAAATCTACACCCTTTAAGACCTCCAGATCACCAAAGGCCTTCCTTATATTTCTGACTTCCAGCATTATTTCCCTCCCGCACTCTCATAAACATTCAGCCGCTTCTCACCAACGCTCTGCAATTTGGTCAGTACGGTGCAGAACATCAGATAGATCAGGCCGACCTCTATGTACAGTGCTAACGGCTCATAGCTCCAGGCCACAATCTGACGGGTCGCCATAAACATCTCCGTTACGGTGATGTTGGCCGCCAGGGACGTGTCCTTCACCATGGCGATCAGCGAATTGGACAGGGAAGGAAAGGCTGTGCGCATAGCCTGGGGCAGAATAATCCGGCGCATCGTCTGCAAATAGGACATTCCCACACAGTACCCGGCTTCCATCTGGCCGGATGGCACCGACTCCAGAGCCGCCCGCATAATTTCGGCACAGTAAGCGCCCTCATTAATCGAGAATACGATAATCGCCGCCGGAAAAGGATCGATAACAATCCCCAGATTCGGCAGACCATAAAATACCACAAACAGCTGGACCAAAAGAGGCGTTCCTCTCACAACCCAGATATAAAATCTCGCCAGCTGGGTCAGCACCCGCACATGGGCGAACTGAATCATAGCGGTAATCACGGCAATGATCATGGCAAAGGTGAAGGAAATCACCGTAAGCGGAATCGTCACCGTAAGTCCCGGCAGCAGAATTCTGCCAAAGGAATCAACTAAGAGCTCAAATAGTTCTCCATCCATAACTTAATCACTTACACCTCTAATACCGTTCCTGTTTAAAAAGTCTAGCACAGACTTTTCCGGACGGCAAATACTTATCTTGCATATATATCCATAGACGACGGCTATGATTGCAGGACAGACTTACGATACCAGCTCCCCGGCGAAATCATCAATGATATCCCGGGCCTGGGAACCGCTGCTTTCATAAACGTCCTGGAGAAGCTCCAGATATCTCTGGGCGTTTTCCCGGGTATCCAGACCCTGTTCGGCCGCCAGCGTCCAAAATTCATATTGAGAATAATACCGGTACGCATCCGCCACATCCCAGTAGGGATCAAATTCTTCTCCCTCCGGCAGATAAAAGGACAGAGAATCCCTCATGGAGTCATATTCGCCGTTGTAAAGGTCATAGTCATAGTCCTCAATACTCTGTCCCATGTTGCCTTCATCCAACTTTTCCGACAAAAGAGTGATCGAGGAGATAACCGTAAGAACCAAAAGCACAAGGCAGACTGCCGTCACGCCAACATAAACCCCAAACTTTATCTTCTTATTCACCCAGCCAGCCCTCCTTTATCTGCTCCACATAAGCCTGCCGCTGCTCTTCATCCAGATAGGACTGGCCAACGAGCTCTTCAATCTGTCCGTCGTCAAAGCCAAACAGGACGCGCAGCGTGGCTTCCGCCTCCTCCTCAAAGCCGGTCAGAAGCTGCTCCGCTCTCTCGCTCATCCCTCCATAGACGTCGAAAAGGTAGCTGTCTTCATAATCTGCTCTCTCTGTGAGAATATCCTGGCAGCAGGTGAGAATCTGTTCTACCAGAAATGCAAAGTGACTCTCACAATACTCTCTGTCGCTTGCATCCATGGACGTATCCCCGCGAAAGGCCGCCTCATACTCCGTCCGGTCCAAATTCAGATACTCGCTCCGATATTCCTGCAGGTACTCCACATCCTGAGAAAACTCCTCTATCTGACGGAATTCATCAAAGGAAACATCCTCCATATCCACCTCATAGAGGCTCTGCTCCAGAGCCCGCCAGCGCTCTTTTTCCACCAGCTGCTCCATATAAGCCGTATCTATCTCTCCCTGTCCCGGCTGATTTGACATCTCAAGGGCCACGCCCATTCCCACGGACACGACAAAAGAAAGAGCAAAAAGCCCTGCCGAAATCCACATCAGACGGCGGGCCTTTCCCAGACGGATATCCTCCGCCGACTGCTCGAGCACCTGGCTTTTTCTTCTTTCATAGCGGGCCGTCCTTCTGGCGATGGCCTCCTTCTGTCTTTTTAACCGTACGTTCTCTGTCCCGCAATAGGGGCAGTATTCCAACTGCGGATCATAGGTTGCCCCGCATCCCTTACACTTCATCCGGTTTCACTCCCCTCTCAGGCGGCCGGCCCCAGCTCCTCTTCGTCGCTGGCAATCCGGATACCATGGTTTTCCACACTGGCGCGTCCGGCCTCCACAAAGAGGGCCCGGGTCGCCTCGTAATCCTCCGACCCTTCCGTCTCTGCGCAGAGGTCGTACAAAGTCTCAATATCCGCGTCCGAAAGTCCAAGATCTGTGGTGAGAAAAGAGAGCAGCTCCTCCCGAATGGAAGAAATCACTTCATCTCCGCCCCGGACAAAACTGCCGGTCTCAAGCATTTCATCGATATCCAGTATCCCCCGGGACACCTCCTCCAGCGCAAAACCCAGAGTCGACTCCCAGACCGCTCCGTAACTTTCAATCAGCCCCCGGCACTCCTCCACATAATAGAGGGGATAGGAGGCAAAATAGATATTGGAATATTCCTCATAGGGGCCGCCGAATAAATCGTTTTCACTCATATAATCCCAGATGCCCTCGTAATCCTCCGCCTCCACCAGCAGATCCAAAGCTTCCAGATGCTCCTGCTGCCTGGCCGGAGCCTGCACATTCGCAATATAACCGGAAACGGCACGCACGCCTGCTCCAACAACGCCAATCACAAAGACCGCCATAACCGCGATCAGCAGAACTTTGCCCCAACGTTTTCCCCACAGGCGCACCAGCTGAGCAGGCAGAGAAGAAAGCTGCCTGGTCTTTTTTTCAATATCCTGAATCCTGCCCTGGTATTCCCGTTCGGTGAGCTCCAGATTTTCCGCTCCGCAGTAGGGGCACTGGCGAAGCGTCTCCTCATACCAGGCCCCGCAGTTTTCACACTTTATCATCGGAACTCCTCCCCTTTCCTCTGCCCGGATGTGAATGCTGTCAGCCGTTCTGCGCCGGCAGCTTAAAGGAACTCTTCAAAGATACAATCCGATTAAATACCAGATGCTCCGGCGTGGAATCCTTATAATCCACACAGAAGAATCCGTTTCTCACAAACTGGAAGCTGTCAAAGGCCTGAGCCCCCGCAAAGGCAGGCTCCAGACGGCAGCCCTCCAGCACCTCCAGAGAATTGGGATTCAGATTCAAAGAACCATCCTCTTCATTGTAAACGCCCTTCTCCTCATCCACAATATTCTCATAAAGACGGCAGGTCGCCTCCAGCGCCGTCTCCGCCGCCACCCAGTGAATCGTGCCCTTGACCTTGCGGGTCTCGCAGTTGCCGCCGCGGGTCTCGGGATCATAGGTGCAGTGCACCGCCGTGATCACGCCGTTTTCATCCTTTTCCACGCTGGTACAGGTGACAAAATAGGCTCCCATCAGGCGGACCTCATTGCCGGGGAACAGACGGAAATACTTTTTCACCGGCACCTCCATGAAATCCTCCTGCTCAATATAAAGCTCGCGGGAGAAAGGCACCTGGCGGCTTCCCAGCTCAGGGTTCTCCGGATTGTTGGGAATCTCCAGATACTCCGTCTGACCCTGGGGATAATTATCGATGACCAGGCGCAGAGGACGAAGCACCGCCATCAGACGGCTTCTCTTCAGCTTCAGATCTTCCCGGATGCAGTACTCCAGCATGGGCATATCACAGGCGCTCTGGCTCTTGGAAACGCCGGCCAGCTCCACAAACATCTTGATGGATTCCGGCGTATAGCCCCGCCGTCTCAGACCGCTGATGGACACCAGTCTGGGATCATCCCAGCCATCCACAATTCCTTCCTCCACCAGCTTTTTGATATATCTCTTGCCGGTAACTACGTTGCGCAGATACAGCTTGGCAAATTCGATCTGCTTGGGCGGCATGGGAAACTCGCACTCTCTGACCACCCAATCGTAAAGAGGACGGTGGTCCTCAAACTCCAGCGTGCAGATGGAATGGCTGATTCCCTCGATAGCGTCCTCAATGGGATGGGCAAAATCGTACATGGGATAAATGCACCATTTGTCGCCGGTATTATGATGGCTCATATGAGCCACGCGGTAGATGATCGGGTCTCTCATGTTGATGTTGGGAGAGGCCATATCGATCTTGGCCCGCAGCACCTTCTCGCCGTCGGCAAACTTCCCTTCTCTCATCTGCGTAAACAGGCTCAGATTCTCCTCCACGCTGCGATTCCTGTAAGGGCTCTCCTTGCCCGGCTCCTCCAGCGTGCCGCGGTACTGCCGAATCTCATCCGCCGTCAGGTCGCAGACATAGGCCTTTCCCTTCTTAATCAGCTTCACCGCGCACTCATACATCTGCTCAAAATAATCCGAGGCAAAGAACAGCCGGTCCTCCCAGTCTGCGCCCAGCCAGGCCACGTCTTCCTTGATGGAATCCACAAACTCGCTCTTTTCCTTGGTAGGGTTGGTATCGTCAAAACGAAGGTTAAACTTCCCGCCGTACTTCTGAGCCAAACCGAAATTAAGCAAAATAGATTTGGCATGGCCGATATGCAGGTAGCCGTTGGGTTCCGGAGGGAAACGGGTCTTTACATGGTCAAACCGTCCCGTAGCCAGATCTTCCTCGATAATCCTCTCGATAAAGTTCTTGGAGACTACTTCCTTCTCTTCGCGTGCAGTAATTTCTTTTTCCATAATTTCCTCCTGTTTCTGCGCCTTCAAGGGGCGCATTCGCATTATCATGTGTTATAGAATACCACAATTTCACGGATTGTAAAACCTTTTTCTGGCCTTCACCAGAAGCATCATGGGCCGGCGCAGTTCGTCGCGCATCCCGGGGATATCAAGCATATCCTCCGGGGGCTCCGGTTCCACCACTCCAAGCAGCTCAAAACCGCCCTGCAGCAGACCGTTCAGATAAGTGGTAAGCGTCCGGTGATACTTGGTCACAGGCTCTCCCAAAAAGACCGCCTGCCGCTCCCCCTCTTCAAAGTAATGGTCCACCGGGAAATGCAGAATCTCTCCCTTCTCATCGTAATACCAGTCCTGGCTGCCATAGGCAGTAAAAACAGGATGCTCCACCGAAAAGACGAAATCTCCGCCCGGCGTCAGGAAACGGCCGATATTTTCCAGCAGACCGCAAAAGTCCTTTACATAGTGGAAGGCCAGGGAGCTGAAAACGATGTCAAAGCTTCCCGCGGGAAAGTCCAGATCCTCCATGGCGGCTCTCCTGTATTCGATGCGGCTGTCACTGTTTTTCCTGCGGGCAGTTTCAAGCATTTTCTCCGACAGATCTATCCCCAGTACGCGGGAGGCTCCATGCCGGACCGCATACATGCAGTGCCAGCCATAACCGCATCCCAAGTCCAGCACCCGCTTGCCGGCAAAATCCGGCAGCAGCTTTTCCAGCGCGGGCCACTCTCCCGCTCCTGCCAGTCCCCGTTCAGAACGAAGCATATGGCTGTATTTTTCAAAAAATACATCGTCGTCGTATTTGTTCTCTTTCATAATATTATACAGTCCTTCCTGCCCGCTGCGGCTGCTCCTTGAAGTTTTATCGCGGGCATACGTTTTTTAGTATATCACAGAAATTTCGTCCAGCCAAGAACCTGTCAGGCCTGGCAGCATAAAATATAGTGATGCAGAAGCCAAAAGCTTTTTGGACTTTGACATCCCATTATAATACCAGGCGGTATCTGTCAATATGAAACATTTTTTCGGAAATAAGGATGCCGCTCATCCTGAACCCTCCCAGGAAATTCAGGCCAGCCGCTTCGGCTTTCCCGGCGGCTGCTCCAATAACCGCAATGGCTGCTGCTGCAACGGCTGCCCTGGTCCCAGAGGGCCTGCCGGCCCCACCGCATTGGACTCGATATTCTATACCAAATCCCGTCCCATCTCATTGCAGTCTTGACAATTGACTTCCGATCAATTATCATGAAGCCTATTGATATCATATCCAATAGGGGGCCTGCCTCTATCCCTTTTGCCAAGGAAGGTGTATTTTTTGAACAAGAGAGCAATGACTGAGGCAGCAAAGAGAGAAAAAGCAAACCAGATTCTGGATATCGCTGCACAACTGCTGCTCACGACAGACTACCGCAAAATTCGTATGATTGATCTGGCAAGAAAAATGGGTATATCCAATGGAATCATCTACGTATATTTCAAAACCAAGGAAACCCTTTTTCTGTGCCTGCTCTGGCGTGAGTACCAAAAAAGACTGAGTTATCTGATCAATCTGACCAAACAGGAAGAGCTGTCCTGTTTTGCAGACGCCAAGCGTATGTTTCTGGCCGAATTAACTCATCTGATCGACACCAGCCCGATCTATATCCGTCTGGCAACCCTGCGTACCACCATTCTGGAGACAAATACAGACGCAGATATGCTCCAAAATATGCATACTCAGTTTCTGGAACAGGTAGAGCTGTGGATGTCCAATCTGTGCCGGAGCGGCGTTCTGTCTCGCAGTCAGGTACTGGAAATTTTTTTGACGGAGGAAGCGATTCTCACCGGCTGCGGCCTTGCAGCTGGTACGGCCGGCGATCCCAACGGTTCCACAATTGGCTGCGATTGTGCACAGCAGCGTTTCCGGGAGCGTGTTCTGCAAGGAATGCGCTATTTTCTGGACGGATACGAGCTCTCTCTCCTGCAGGCGGAGAAGGGCAGCCAAACGAACCAAGCCTGATACAAGCAAGCCATCGGCATAAAACGCAAGGAGTGACAAAAATACTATGCTTCAGGTAAAAAACATCTGTAAGGAGTACCGGACCGGCAATCTGGTACAAAAGGCCCTCGACAATGTCAGCCTTAACCTGCGTGAAAACGAATTCGTGGCCATTTTAGGCCCCAGCGGTTCCGGCAAAACCACCCTTTTGAATATCATAGGCGGTCTGGACCGTTACGACAGCGGCGATCTGATCATCAATGGAATCTCCACCAAAAAATATAAAGACCGGGACTGGGATTCCTACCGGAATCACACCATCGGCTTTGTCTTTCAGAGTTATAATCTGATTCCGCACCAGACCGTATTGGCAAACGTAGAACTGGCCCTTACCATCTCCGGCATTTCCAAGACCGAACGCCGCCAACGGGCCGTCAAGGCTCTGGAGGAAGTGGGGCTGGGCAACCAGCTGCACAAAAAGCCCAATCAGATGTCCGGCGGCCAGATGCAGAGAGTGGCCATCGCCAGAGCTCTGGTCAACGACCCGGATATTCTGCTGGCCGACGAACCCACCGGTGCTCTGGACAGCGATACCAGCATTCAGGTCATGGATCTGCTCAAAGAGGTAGCCAAGGACCGGCTGGTGGTCATGGTCACCCACAACCCGGAACTGGCCTATGCCTACGCCACCCGTATCGTCAATGTAAAGGACGGCAAAATCCTGTCGGATTCGGACCCTTTCATCGTCGATGAAAAAACGCAGAAGCCCCCGATCCACAAAAATATGGGCAAGGCGTCCATGTCCTTTCTGACCGCCCTCTCTCTGAGCTTTAACAATCTGCGGACCAAAAAGGCCAGAACGATTCTGACCGCCTTTGCCGGCTCCATCGGCATCATCGGCATTGCACTGATTCTGGCTCTGTCCAACGGCGTCAATGCCTATATTCAGTCCATTGAACGGGATACCCTGTCCGAATATCCGCTGCAAATTCAAAATACCGGGATGAATTTCTCTTCTCTGATGTCCGGCATGGCCGGGGATTCCTCTGGACAGGACGAAGGAGACGTCCAGGTTTCGGAGATGGTAACCAGTATGCTCTCCACCGTGGATTCCAATGATCTGGCCTCGCTGAAGACCTATCTGGAAAGCGGCGAAAGCGGTATTGAAGAATACGCCAGAGCCATCGAATACAGCTATAATGTATCTCCCCTCATCTACCGCATTGAAGAGGACGGCGACGTGCAGCAGGTCAATCCCGACCAGTCGTTTGCATCCCTGGGACTGGGCGGCACTTCCAGCTCCAACAGCATGATGTCCTCCATGATGAGTACAAACGTTTTCTATGAAATGCCGGAAAATGAATATCTCTATATCGATCAGTATGAGGTCAAGGCCGGACGGTGGCCGGAGGCCTATAACGAATGCGTCCTTGTCCTCACTCCCGGCGGCAGTATGAGCGATTTTCTTCTCTATGCCCTGGGCCTGCGGGATTACGACGAGCTGGAGGCCATGGTAGATCAGTTTGCCGACGGACAAAGCGTAGACACCCCCAGTGATATCCGCTCCTACTCCTACGATGAGCTTTTGGGCATCTGCTTCAAACTGGTAAACCCGTCGGATTTCTATGAATATGACGAAGATTACAGCTTCTGGCGGGACCGCTCCGACAATACCGCCTATGTGCGTCAGATGGTTGAAAGCAGCGAAGACCTGACCATCGTAGGTATTGTGCAGCCCGCCGACGACGGTTCCGCCGCCATGCTGAACATCGGCATCAATTATACCCCCGAACTGACCGAACACATCGTTGAGGAAGCGGCCCAGAGCGCCATCGTGCAGGAGCAGCTGGCCAATCCGGATATCAACGTACTGACCGGCGAAGCCTTTGGAGAGGACAACAGTTCCTTTGAGATGGATTCCATCCTCACCATCAACGAAGACGCCATGCAGGACGCCTTCAGCTTTGACGAGAGCGCCCTGGATATCGATATATCCAGCTTCCTGGATCTGGGAAGCGACACAACCGATCTGTCGGAAATGATTGATTTTGGAAGTCTTGACCTAAGCAGCGTCGATCTGCCGGAAATGCCCGGTCTGGATCTCAGCGAGCTGCTGGGCCAGGTCCAGATCAATGTTTCCACCGACAAGCTGGTAACGCTGGCCACCGGCCTGATCTCCGGCTACTCTCAGTACGCGGCGGAACACCCCGAGGCCGATTTCTCCGGTCTGGCGCAAAACTTCGGAGACTACTTAAAAACGCCGGAGGCCAGCCAGATTATCAAGGAAAACATTCAGGAGATCATCGCCGCCAACAACGGTTTCGCCCTCTCCAGCGAGGCGATTCAAAAGCTGATCACCAATGTGGTGAACGATTTCATCCGATGGATTAGTTCAAGTGGAACTACGATTCCCTCCGATCCAGATCAGCTAAGCGCTCTCTTTGCTCAATATCTCCAGACGGAGGAGGCTCAGGCCATTATCGCCGCCGGCATTGAAGAAATCGCCCAGGCAGGCCAGGATATCCAGATCCCCCCTGAGATGCTGGAAGCCTTTGCCAACGATCTGCTGACCGGTTATCAGCAGTATGCACAGGCAAACTCTCTGCCCGATCCCTCCAAAATCGGCGAGCACATTTCCGCCTACCTGGCAACCCCCCAGGCCACGGAGCTGATCGCCTCCTCTCTTGCTTCCATGATTGATACCGGCAATCTGCAAAGTCAGATTGCTTCCGCCCTTCAAGGCTACATGCAGAGCGCCGCGGGCGCATATATGGAAGCCATCGGCGAGGCCATGTCCTCACAGATTTCCTCCATAATGGAGCAGATGATGGGACAGATCTCCGACAGCATCACAGAGGGTATGCAGGAGGCTATGGGCCAGCTGGCAGATCAGCTTCCCAACGCTATCCATATTGACGGAGACGCCTTTGCAAACGCCATTGAATTCAATATGACCGAAGAAGAGCTTTCCGAGCTTTTGATGTCCTTAATGTCTGCCGAGGGCACTACCTATGACAGCAATCTGCAGAGCTTCGGCTACGCCGACTTGTCAACGCCCAGTGAAATCGACATTTATTCCAAGGATTTTGAAAGCAAGGAATATGTCGTCGCCATTTTGGACGAATACAACAGCCGCATGGAGGAAAGCGGCGAGGAGGATAAGGTTATCACCTACACCGACATGGTTGGCACTTTGATGTCCTCCGTCACCGATATCATCGACACCATCAGTTATGTTCTGGTAGCCTTTGTATCGATCTCTCTGATCGTATCCTCGATCATGATCGGTATCCTGACCTACACAAGCGTACTGGAACGCAAAAAAGAGATCGGTATCCTGCGAGCAATCGGCGCCTCCAAGCGCAACATCTCTCAGGTATTCAACGCAGAGACCTTTATCATCGGCCTGACAGCCGGCCTGATCGGCATCGGAATGACTTTGCTCCTGCTGATTCCCGGCAATGCCATTATCCACAGCCTGACCGGCGACCCCAATATCAACGCTGTCCTGCCGGTTTTCCACGGCACTGTCCTGGTGGTCTTGAGCGTAATCCTGACCTTAATCGGCGGTCTCTTCCCTGCCAGGAAGGCAGCCGCAAGCGATCCCGTAACCGCTCTGCGAACAGAATAAAAGCAGAACGAATCAATTGCCGCAGCGAAAAGGAGGCTGCCCGGCCGGACGAAAAAGGTCCGGCAGGCGGCCTCCTTTTCTCTGTCATTTTCTCCGTCACTTTCTCTGTCATTTCCCCATCCTTTTTTATTCAAAAAGAATAAAAAACAATATTGCAGCGATAAAATCACTTACGATTCCTTTCATCATTTCGCTTCCCCCCTATGCTAATATTCAAAAAAGCAAATATTTGGGACTATGTGTTTAATATATATGTATGTTTGAACCATTGCAATGTTATGACCTTAAATGATGAAATTTTGGCCTCAAGTAATAATGAATAAATGCGCCAAATCGCGGTTCTGCTTGAAAACCAGGGGGAATGATAGTATAATAGCCGCTGAGCGCTGTTTTACAGCAGAACAAGAGCCTTGGAGCCTTAGCGCCCCAGGAGAATAAATCAAATAAGAAAGGATATCACATCAAATGGATGTAAAACAGAATACCAAAATCTCTCCCCTGAAGTTGATCTATCAGGTCATCCAGGGAGCACTGATCGGACTGGGCGCCGTATTGCCTGGTATCTCCGGCGGCGTTCTCTGCGTCGTCTTTGGCATTTATAAGCCGGTCATGGAGCTTTTGTCCAATCCCATCGCCAATTTTAAAACCCATGTGCCCCGTCTGATTCCCGTTATCGTCGGAGCCGCAATCGGCTTTCTTGGCGTTGCCAATCTGCTGGCTTTCTTTCTGGATAAATATCCGGACCCGTCGGTTTGCCTTTTCATCGGTCTGATTACGGGAATGCTCCCCTCTCTGTTTCGCGAGGCGGGCGAACAGGGACGAAGCAAAGGGTCCTTTGTATCTCTTATTGTTTGCATGTGCGTAATCTTTGCCATTCTGATCGGACTGCAGATGACCTCTCTGGAGGTACGTCCCAATTTCGTATGGTATCTGTTCTGCGGTTTTTGTCTGGCCCTGAGCATCATTGCCCCCGGCATGAGCTTCTCCACCCTGCTTATGCCTCTGGGACTTTACACCCCTTTTGTAGAGGGTATCGGCCACTTTGATATGAGCGTTCTGATTCCTGCCGGCATCGGCGCTCTGGTCACAATTATCTGCCTGGCCAAGGCTATCAACGCCCTTTTTGATCACCATTACTCCATTGCTTTCCACGGGATTATCGGTATTGTCATTGCAGCAACCATCATGATCATCCCCTTTGAAAGCTTCACTAACCCCTCGTCCTGCATCGTCAATGTGATCTGCATTCTGGTAGGTATCGTAATCGCTCTGGCTTTGGATAAATTCAACAGCCGTGTAAAAGTAGAGTAAAAAACGGGCCAAAACGGGCCGGAAGTTTCGCACTTCCGGCCCGCTTTCTTATATCTGCCTATGAAAGCCTGTCAAACACTGTTGACAGATATTAAAATCACGCCAGCGACGAACAGCACAATGCCGCCCAAAAGAATTCCCTTTGTTTTTTTACTGGTACCTTTAAATTCACCGTAAATCATGCCCCAAATATAACTCCAGCAGTGATAGCTGTTGCCGATAACCGTAGCAATTGCCACGCTGACTACCGGCGCAAAAATAGCATGCAGAACATTTCCGCCGAAATGACAGAATGCCGCAATAGACGCTAACATGAGCAATTTGCCAGAGGGAATCAACACCATAACTTTAGCAATGGATTCCTTTTGCCTGCACAGCAAAATCAGCGTAAAGGATGCCGAACCCGCAAACGCGCCTATAACCAGAATGCCCATGCAAGTCAAGGATGAAAAACCATCCGGATTTAAAGCAGAACGCAGGCCAATGGAATTCGCCAAAGGATAGGAAGACATCAAAATCAGATTAATAAAGGCCAGCAGCAGAATATCCTGCGTACGGGACTGCTGTTTTTCATCCGATTTTTGCTGTTCATCTGCTTTTTGCTTCTCTCTGTCGCGGCAGACTCCAGCATACTGGCACGTAATGGTTGCCAAAATCAGCAAAACAGAGGCAGCAAATAAGGATGCAACCGACACCCCTTCCGGAATTCCTGCAAATAATACCGATATAATTGTTCCGCCCAAAATAGCACAGGTAGCGCTGACAGACGTAGACAGAATCAAACCAATTCGTTTTACCACCGTCAAATGCATCTGCATGGCGATACCAAAGACAATTCCACAACCCAAAATGGCCAGCGTCAGCCCCGGACTGCTCTTAATTTCAGCAAAAATGCCCGATGGAATCATTTGTTTTCCAAGAAGACCGATTGCCGCCCACACAATGATAACCGATATACCATACATAATACTGATAAATGCATGGACCGGAAAATTTCCAAGATGTTTTACCGTTTGAAACCAAGATCCCCAAAGGAAGGTTACAAATATAATTCCGGCAATAGCAACCTGTGTTGTCAAAATATCCACCTCTCTTCCTCTAATGTAAAATTGTTGCAGATTAATATAGCAGACTTCTCCGCTTCTTTTATCAAAACTTCCGGTATCAAAAAGCAGCCCTTACAGAGACTTCCGATAAATTTCTTTTACGTCGCCGGCGTCCATGGCTACAAATGCCTTTTCTAGTCCCTTTCCGGCTCTCTCAGCCATTATGTCGAATTTGCTCTCATCGATTCCTACTTCCCGCAGGGCAGAGGGCAGATTCATGGCTTTGAAATAGTCGGCTGTGGCTTCGATGGCCTTATTTGCAATTTCCATCTCCGGAAGAGAAGGGTCTATTCCCCAGACATTCACGCCATACTCCACATACTTCCAGACATTCTCCTCCTTCAGCATATGGCGCAGCCAATGCGGGACCAAAATCGCCAGGCCTTCACCGTGAACGATATCATAATAAGCGCTAAGTTCATGCTCCATAGCGTGGCAGCTCCAGCTCACAGGAGCGCCTTTGGAGAGCAGGCCATTGATTGCCCAGCTGCCGGCCCACATGAGATTTGCGCGGGCTTCGTAATCGTTGGGAGTATTATAGGCGCGATGTCCATACTCCACGCAGGTCTTGAGCACCGCCTCTGCGAAGCGGCTCTGCAGATAGGCTCCTCTATTGTTGTTGAAATACACCTCCAGGACATGGCTGATCATATCGGCCGTACCAGCCGCCGTCTGCCTTTTGGAAACCGTGAATGTGTATTCAGGGTCCATGATGGCAGCCTTCGGGCGCATGCCGGGATTGGAGGGGCCTGTCTTCTCATGGGTCTCCATATTGCTGATGATAGCGCTGGTATCCATCTCGCTGCCTGCTGCAGCCAGGGTGAGCACAGTAATCACAGGCAGCACTTCCCGGATGGGAACCTTACCGGTCACAATTCCCCAGATATCATCGCTGCCAGACCGTGTACCCGCTGCAATCAGCTTTCCGCAGTCGATTACACTGCCGCCGCCTACCGGAAGAATCACATCGATATCCTTCTCCCGGCAGATTTTAACGCCCTCTTCCACGCTGGTAATCCGAGGATTGGGATCTACTCCGCCAAGTTCCATAAAGGGAATTTCGTTCTCATTTAAAATGTTCACGATCGTATCATACAGACCGATCTTCTTGATGCTTCCTCCGCCATAAACCAGGAGCGCCTTGGAGCCATAGGCTTTGATCTCGCCGCCAAGCTTACGGATCTCCCCGCGGCCAAAAAGCACTTTTGTAGGGATGTGGTACATAAAGTTCTGCATAAAAATTTCCTCTCCTGCATTCTCTCAGCCAAGGTCTTCGGTTGTGTCATTTACTTCTTCCGGCACATTTGCTTCTTCCGGCAGGCTGCCGTATGCCGTGAAGAAGAGTAAGCATCAGACGACGCCTACTCTTCCATTATCTCTTGTCCGCATATTCGGTCTTTACTTAAACATCCGGCGATTACGCAACAATTTGGCTGATCTTTCTCGCCACACCTTCGATATCCATATCGTTTACTTTGGACAATAGGGGAAGATGCTTCTCAGGAATACTGCAGGCGCCTTTGAATGCGCCTGCTATAGCGCCTGCCATAATGCCCGTTGTATCGCTGTCGTTTCCTGCGTTGATCGCAAGATATATAGATTGCATCACGTCTCCGCCTGCCGCTGCAAGGAAACCGAATACAGAAGGGACTGCCTCGTTTGCATTGATTCCGGTGCCGATAAGGTCGGTCATTTCGGTAATGCACTTCTCGAAATCGCCCGAATACTTGACGCCGATTTCAACAGCCAGCTTAATCCTTTCCTCTATGCTGGCTCCCGCTGCCTTTCGGGCTATATACATGGCCTTATCATAGCCTTTTCGCGCCCCGGCGATGCCGGCTTCGATAACATCTGAAAGGGAAGCGCCTGCCGTCATGGCGACGGAAACAGCGGCCGCAATCGAAGCTGCGCCGGATAAGGCAATCACATTATCATGGGCCGGTCTGCACATCAAAATCGAATCGTCTATCGCTTTTTCCATGTTTCCCGGATTCAATAAGCCGCAGACCCAGGATTTCATAGCCGCGCTGCTTGTAAGATATCGGTTATCCACCGGCAGATCATCATAAGGCGTCCATTCATGCAAGACGCCCTCCAGCTTTTCAATTCCAACCGCCGAAGCCTGATCCATTCGCGCAGAATAAACGGCGTATTTCTCATTATTCTTTAGCTCAAAAAGCGCGTTAATCGCCGCCTGCTTTGTAACGCCGCCGGCTTTTGCAAATTCCACCAAACTGAGGTATGATATTGCAAAATCATAGGAAACGGTTCCCAGCGGTATGTGCTGCAACGGGGAATCATAGGGCATCTCTATATAATCGCGAACATATTCCCCTTTTCCCAGCTCTTCTTTAATCAGATAAGGAGGACGTGTTTCAAGAGGTGCTCCCATAGCGTTTCCAATGGCAGCTCCGACCATAGCGCCAAGAATTCTATCATACTGTGTCATTTCATCATCTCCTCATCTCAAATCATTGCATCAATATCCGCAGCCATTTTTGCAAGATCATATCCATTTGCGCTGTTGATCAAATTGAGGTGCGCCTCCGGATAAGCCCCTGCGCCATTAAAAGCGCCTACGATATAACCGGCCATACATGCGACCGTATCCGTATCATCGCCGCCATTGACAGCCATGTAAATTGTATCTAAAGCATGGCCTTTGCATGCGGCGATGAAGCCGAATACCGCCGGAATCGATTCATAAGCGTAGAGGCCGCATCCGATTATATCTCCGATTCGCCTCATGGCGCCTTCAAAATCATCCTGATGACGAAGACCAATTTCTGCTGCCAGAGCAATTTTTTTTGCAATACTACAGCCGGCTGCCGGTTTTGCACCCAGCTCTGCCGCACGGGCAAAGCCTTTCTCCGCGCCGTAAATTCCTGCTTCGATAAGCTCCAGATAGGAAACGCCGTCCTCAAACGCTTTTGCAGCGGCAGCGGCAATTGCACAGCCGGCAGACAGGGCAAGCGTATTGTCATGGGTAGTGCGGCACATTGTGAGGGCGTCCGCAACAGCCCCATCCACATCGCCCGGATTAAACAATCCTACGATACCTGCCTTCATGCCGCCGCCATTGGTTACTCTCTGGTTCATGCACAGTCTTTCCTGTTTTTCCGGAACCTCTTCACCTCTGAGACGGGCAATTGTTATTCTCGTTGTCGGTCCCGCGCACTGCGAATATAACGGATCGCTATTCCAGTTCAGCAATCCTTCAATGGCTACGGCGTCGTTCATTTTCTGTTTTTTTTCAAGCATTGCCACGGCGGTATAATAACCGATTGAAAAATCATCGGTTACCATTCCTTTAACGGCGCCCTTTAAAAACATGTGATCCGGCAAATCCACATAGGTGGTCACCCTTCCCCCGAACCACTCTCTAATCTGGTCGCGCGTCATAAACTCGGTGGCGGCTCCCATCGAATCGCCGATCGAGGCACCCAGCAATCCTCCAAAGATCCTTTCTTTTCGCGTAATCAAAACAGACTCCTTTCCCCTTATTCACTCGCTTCTTTGAAACCACGGATTGTTTCAGAAAGAGCTTCCAGATTATCATAGTCGTTAAAGAGAGAACTGCCCAAAATAAAGCCGTCGGCGCCGGCATCCTTCACAAACCTGACGTCGTCGTGTGTCCGAATCCCCTGCGCACAGTAAATCGGACGCTCTCCGCAGAGTTCATGCAGGGTTTTTAAGCATTCGCGCAGTCTTTCCTTTGTATAACCAGCTTCAATTTCCTCCGGATAGGGCAGAGCCTGCATGATTACATAACCGGTCGCATTTTTTGCTCCATTTAATTCTGCTTCCGTCATATAGTAGGAAACTTCGGTTATGTTTTTGATTCCGCCCTCATGGAGTTCTTCTAAAATCTCCGGCTCGTATTCCCCGATCGTTATTATGCCGTCTATCTTATTCTCTTTGCAGAATTGAATCATCCTCTTTGTCCCAATAGCAAGCATATTTTCCTTACAAATGGAAATAAAGATACCGAGATCCGGATATTTTTTCTTGGTCTTGGCAAGTAATTCCAGATGCTTTTCCATATCGGGACAGTTATTATAAGCATTAACCTCATTCGCAAAACGATATGCCTGTCCAATATAGGGATTGGAATAGGGAATTGTCCATTCAATCCCTTCGCAGCCGCCTTTTACATAAGCGTCAATAACAGGCATACATTCATCCATTGACGGATGACCGCTGATCAACCAACACAATGTTTTCATAAACTACTCCTGACTCTTATTCCAGTTAAATTTCATGCAGTTAAATATCATACAGTTAAAACTCATATTGCAGTAAAAAATGTCATACAGTTCTGTAGGATATGATAAACGCTACCATATCCTACAGATTGTTACCCTCTTATTGTTATTCGTAATTTGTTTTGCAAATTTTGCTGACTTTCTGGAAGCTTACATGATTCCCAGCGCAACAAGAATGATCGTAGCTGCGAGAGCGCCAAATACTAACCAGAGCGTATTGACTTTCTTCTTCTTGAGCAGCCAGTAGAACAGGAAGAACGTTCCAAAGCCGAGCAATCCGGGGAAGATACCATTCAAAATATCGTTAAGAGAAGTCAATGCTTCCTCCGGTCCAAAGGTTAAGGCCAAATTTACGCTGATGTTTCCGGAAACCATTCCGCCAATAACAATCAGGCCAAGGATTGAAGCCGCCTCCAGAACCTTGTTGATCAGTCCGGACTCCTGCAGATTCGTTACTGCCGCAGTACCCATTTTGTAACCAATGGAGGCAGTGCCGAAGTACATAATGAAAGCAGGAATATTATAAATCAGAGCATAAAGAATCGGTCCCAAAATGCTCCCCTGCGCAGCGAAAGAAATACCAACGCCGCAGGCAACAATACGAATACAGTTGAGGAACAGGGAATCAAAAACACCGGACAGCGGGCCCATCAGAGAAGTTTTGATAGCATTAATGGAAGAAGGGTCCATATCGGGATTATTCTTTAACTCTTCCTCCAGCGCAACCATCAGGCCTCCAAACCAGCTCTTAATCTGCGGTGTGCACAGGAAGAAGGAAAGATGTCTCTGAAGCGCCGCGCTGAATGCCTGCGGATCATCCCCCCAAATCTTTTTCAATGCGGGGCCAATCTCCCATACGAAGGGTTTGTGCGTAAAACGCTCGTAGTTTACGGAGGTTGCGCCCTGCAAGGTACGCCATGATATCTGTCTTAAATCTTTTTTAGTAATGATTCCTTTAGAATTATCAGAATTAGAACTCATTATCGTCAATCTCCTTTCCAGCCTCAGAAGCCCCCGAAGTTCCGCTAAGCATCTGTTTGAAATCTCCGAAATCAAATTTGACCAGTACAATAATCAAACCAATAAGAGCAAGTGCAATTGTCGGAAGTTTCAAATACGCAGCGCCTATGTAACCCAAAAGAAGATAAATCCAATTTTTCTTATTCATCATGGTCGATGCCAGCATGGCAAGACCGATTGCAGGAAGAACGCCGCCCGCCGTAGCCATTCCGTTCAGGATAACGTCCGGAATCTTCTCAATGATAGCAACGACAGAGTTCGAACCGAAAATCCATGCAAGGAACACCATTAAAAACTTCAGAAAAGCGTTAAGGAATCCCTCAAACCACATGACCATGTATATGCCTTTTTCATTGGCCTTCTTGGCATAGTTGTCAGCGATTTTGGATGTAAAGGAGAAGAGCGCCCATAATACGTTCTGAAGAGACGTAGCCAAAACTGCAATCGGAACTGCCAAAAGCAGGGCCGCCTCGGTATCCAATCCGGAAGAGATAACGAAGGCAGAAGCCAAAATACTGCTTATGCCGGCATCCGGAGCGATATAGGTACCGATTGTAACAGAACCAAGGAAAAGCGCCTCAAGCGTAGCGCCCAACAAAAGGCCAGTTTGTAAATCACCCAGAATTAAACCTACCAACGGCGCAAGAACGATAGGTCTATTCAAATACAGAGAACCAACCGCCCAGTCAAGGTGGCAATAAGCTCCCAACAGACCAAGCAAAACCGCTTCAACAAATGTTGACATGACAATTTCCCCCTTTAATTTGATATTCGTTATGTCCTACAAAAAACTCCTAAACCCCAGGCTGCGTCTACCACCTCCAGCTCACCCCAAGCACAAACGACAATATATTTTAAAGGCCCTTAAATAACGTACAAAATAAAGCACAAAACAAATGAAACAAAACGGGACGAAACAAAAACGCTACAAAACCAGAAACCGGCTGAAAACTAAAGAACCTTTGTCAGAGGAGTCGGGGATGCGGTAGGGATCGTCTGCAAATAAACATTATATCCCTCGCTTGCAAGCTCTTTCAGCATGTCCCTCTGTTTGCTCGTGACGTAAACATGCTTGCCTAGCTGTTCCGTTCCCTCACGTTTTACCGTCCGGCCAAGGTTACACTCTTTTACTGCCTCGCAGCCCTTCATCAAGCGATAGGCAGTTGTTACGCTGTCTACTACAATGAAAAGCTTGTACTTATCTGTTACGCCGCTGTTAATTGCTTTTATAGAATCTTCAACACTTTTGATTACCAGCTTGATACCCGCAGGCACGCTTATTTTAGCTGCTGTAATCTCTAACGGCGTCATATTGTCCTTGGCAATCAAAATACAGTCTGCTCCGATCGTATTCGTCCAGGTAGCGGCAACTTGTCCATGGATTAACCTGTCGTCAACTCTCATTAATTTGATCATGTTTATCATTCCTTTCAATTATTTGGGATTAAATATTAGGTTTTTAAATATTCTGTATTAAAACTCAAAATGAATCAAGCTCATCGACCCTATCGACAAGCTGGTTAACATATACAATGGAAGCTCTCGCTTTATCAATCATATCCTCTATCATTTCCTTCGTGAGTTCTTCCGGAGCAAAAACAAACTGCATCAAAAGGCCAAGATTTAATCCGGCAATCAAATGGAACGGTCTTCGTCCCGTCAATTTGATAAATTCATTGCATACGCTGCCGCCAAGGAGGTCAACCAGAACAATGACTTCTTCGTCTTCTGGAAAAGAGTCCAGCAAATCCATAAGCTCGCCTGAAATTTGAGTCTCACCGTCCTCCATATCGCCATCGACGTACGCGCAAAAGTACGTGATATTCTCCTGCTCTCCACATATCAGCCTTAAGGAATCCAAAATTCCTTTTGCAAAATTTCCATGTGTCGCAACTACGATATTAGCCATTTCTTCTCTCACCAAGCCTTTCTTTGTCAGATTGTTAAAATTTCCAAAAATCATCGCAAAAAAATAAAAACATCGAAGCTAATCTCCCCGATCGCATTCTTAATGGCATCCTTAATGAAGTACGTCCCCAGTACGGTGCCAGGCGTTATCTGCCGGGTTTTATCTAATGGGTTTTATCTAATGGGTTTTATCCATCGGATTTTATCTGTTATTAAATCTTGAATTATCTGACCTCTCTTCTGGATTACATTTTATTATATTTGCATATTTTTTTCAATGATTTAGCCTTATTATTGGCCATTTTGCCAGTGGTATGAATACTACATACATACCACTGGCAAAGAGGTATGTTTTATTGACAACAAAATCAATTAAAACTATAATAAGTTAATAAGCAAAAAAGCGAGGCATTACAAATTTCAACGCTGCCTGGCTACAGGAGGGACTTTTGATGAAAGATATGCCTTTATACAAGACAATTTATGAGGATTTACGGCAAAAAATTGAGAATGGCACCTATTCAGAAAACGCCGCCCTTCCGTCAGAACGTGTTCTGTGCCAGATGTACCACGTAAGCAGATCTACCATGCGTTCCGCTCTGGACGAGCTATACCGCAACAATTACATTGTTAAATTACACGGCGGCGGAAATTTCGTCAAACCGAAGATGTTTGAGCGGAAAATGACAAAATTTAACTCGTTCGCGGACAGTCTGAAGGCGCAGCATATTTCAATTAAAAACCAGATTATAGATTATGAGCTGATTTCAACAGACAAGTATCTCGACTCGCTGACTCTGCCCCAGTCAAATTTCACGGATAATATTCGCTGGCATAAGCTGACAAGGCTGAGATCCGCAGAAGACGTCCCGCTTATGATTGAGACAAACTATCTCCCCCAGTGGCGCTTCTACGAAATTGATACCAACGTTTTGCGTGACACTTCCCTGTACGCATACCTGCGGAAAAATTATAATATGGTAATTACGGATGCCAACGAGCTTTTATCGCCGCAGCTTCCCAACAAACACGAGCGAACCCTGCTGCAGATTACGGGACATACTCCCTGTATGCTGGACGAGCTCTTTTGCTACGAAAAGGGAAATCTGATCGCGATTCATCACACAATCGTTCGAGGAGACAAATTCAGGTTCCAGTCCTCCTCCTATGTAAACGGATAGATAAACCTTAAAAGCGAAACAATAAATGATAGGTCCGCAGATGAAGGGCTTGAATTTGCGCGGGGATGATTTACAATATTTGGATGGGGTTGATATTGTAAATTTCCCCCGTTTTCAGCGCAAAACGAAAATCTTTCAAATATATGTTTTGACACTGCGCTTTATAATGATGTTGGGGCGAATAAAGTCATATAACTTACTTCACCCCTCAATTAAATCCGCATCCTATGTACAGTGCATTTATCTCACTTGTTCTATTTTTCCGTTGTCTACCTCGTAGACTTTACCGCACAAAATATCGATATCCTGTGCATTATGACTGGCAAGCAATATGGTTTTGCCCTGCTCTTTCATCTTGAGCAAAAGTTCCCTTACGTCAGCAGCCCCTTGTTTATCCAAACCATTTAAAGGCTCATCTAAAATCAGCAGATCCTGATCCTCCATAACCGCTTGAGCAATCCCCAGCCGCTGGCGCATTCCCAGAGAATATTTCGAGACCCATTTTTTACTTTTGGGATCGAGCCCAACCAGCTCCATCGTTTCCCGAATCTTGTCATCATCAATTTTTTTCGGATAGAAGCAAGACCTTTCAGATTACGAAAACCCGAAATATAAGGAGAAAATCCCGGATTTTCAATAATTACCCCCGTATTTTCCGGGAAATCACAGTCTTCACCAATTTTCTTTTCTCTCACATATATCTCCCCCGAATCTGGTATCAAAAAGCCACAGATTGCCTTCATTAAAACAGTTTTGCCAGATCCATTGGCTCCGGTCAAACCACAAATACTCCCCTTTTCCACAGTCAAATTTATATTATCCAAAACCTTGATTCCTTTAAACTGTTTCGACACATCTTTTACCTTAATAATCGTCTCCATTACCTGCTCCTCCTTATACGATATCCCCACAGCCCGATTAATATATCTGCCGTCCATTGAACTATCAATACCAGCCCCACCGAATACCCGCCCTCCATCATTTCCTCACTTCGGCGCAGCATCCATATACTTCCTGGCATTTTCCAGATATAAATGGACATTCCGGCCATCAGCATAATCAACAGGAAGCTCCATTTATATCCATCTTTCCATTGAATCAATACCATCTGAATCAAGCTCAGCGTCAAAAAGTTTGTCGTCCACAGTAAATAAGCCAGCTGCCAACTTCTCTCTCCTATTTCATAGCCTCCAATTTTACTCAGCTGAAAACATAGGAAAAACATCGCGGAAACCTCGATGACACTGCCTGCCAGCACCTTTTTAGCCAGCCGATGCCACCACAGAGATGCTTTTCCAAAACGAATCAACCACAGGTAACTAAGGTCCTCTTTTCGGCGCTCCAAATATCTTCCCATTAAAAGATTCAATATGCCAAACACCAGCAAATACAGATATACATCTTTTAAACTGTGCCGATTCATGTCAGAATAAAACCCTAAAATCAGGATATCCATAGGCTTACTCCATTTTAACAAAATCTATGTCATAACTTGCGTAACAAACCAATTTGGATAAAAGCAAATCCGCACAGAGCAAAAACAAAGCCGCATACAGTACAGAGGTGTCACCATAATTCAGAGACGAGCGAGTTACACGAGAAAGCCCATAGGGCGACATATAACGTAAAAATCGCAGATACGTTTCCGCTTCAATAATAATGTCCAAAAACCAAAGGCCCAACACACAAATGCCTCCATAAACAGGCCGGTTTTTCAAATAGAACAGCAGCATGATTAAACCAGTAAAATTTCCTATCAATAGAGACAGTAAAAAAGTCAGGCCTCCTATCAGATTTGGATTATGCTGCAAAAGCCCAAAAGAAACACTGACCACCGGCCGCATACCGATTATTTCCACAGAAAACTGAGATGCCTTCATCGATGCCTGGCTCCATTCCCCTGCCAACGTTACCTGTCCCCCGCAAACAAGGCAAAAACACAACAATAAAAAAATGTTAAAACCCAAAACATTGAAAAACACAAGATATATTTGGCTGGAAATCCAGCTGTGCCTGGTCATTCGCAGCAGATAATAAGACATGCCCGGATGGTAATTCATTATTTTTCCTACTAAAAAAAGAATACTCAAAAAATAAATGAGCTGCGACTGTCGGGTAGACAGAAACCAGATATATATTTCCCACAGATTCATCCGGTCCCCATTTTCTACCAAATGTTTTCGCACTCCTCCAAATAAATACAATAATACGCAAAGAATCACCAGCAAGAACGCATATAATGTAACATTTTTTAACGTATCCCGCAGTGAAATCATAGAAAAGTTCAATACTCTTTTACAATCCTTCATGGCGTATCCTCCTCTGAGAGGCGATATAATAAATTAACGCCAGCACCCCTGCCAAACTCATATTATAGACCAAGGCAAATGGCACTCCACCATATGCTTCTCTGACCATCTGCGCCTTTAAAAGCGTCATCCCTGGATTTAGCCACATCACAGACAATAATTCTGTTAAATAAGACAAAATCATAAAGGAGATATATGGCATCGCTATGATCATATATTTATTCCGCGTAAAAAATGAAGTCAGCATTCCAAACAGTGTCCATGGCAGACAATAAAGTACCATAGCGCCTGCATAAATCAGATAAAGTATAAATCCATTCCGATTCATCAAATCTTCAAAGAACGCGCCTCGAAAATAAGATGCTAATGGCGGATTTACTCCCCAATTTGCCCCAAAAGCCAGGCAAATCACTGTAAAAAGCACCAATGTTACAATTATGACAGAAGACGCCGATAGCAAAGCTGCGGCAATTTGTCCGCCAAAATACGCTTTTTTACTGCTGCGTATCATCTGATAATAAACAGCTTTTTTCTCTATCTCCTCCACATAAAAATATAAAAAAGGTGCTGCTGCAACAATCGGCGCCAACGCATGAGATATCCCTACCGTATTCGTTACCAGAAAACAATAGAGAACCGGCTGTACCGATTTTCTCGCAAATGATAAATCCCAATAGCATCCTATAATCATCACTATTGCCAGCAATACGGCGCATCCCCAAAATACCGCACTGCTGTAAATCCTTTTCATATAATAGGAAAACATGGCTTCCCCTCTATTCTGCAAAGCTTTGTCCGTAAACATACCCTGTTACCGCATCTATAAGTACCAGCATCCGATTATCTTCCGTCAAAATATCTCCTTCCGTTACAACCTCATAAACCGGAAGCAAACTAAGGCTTTCATCCGTCTCACGAAACGGCATATAAATTATTTTAATCTCCACCGAATCAAATTCCACAATAAAATCGGTATCTCTGTGAAAGGTCTGCCAGTATTCTTTTGTTATTTCTTCTGCCTGCTCTTCTCCAATAAAATCCGCAGATGGATTATAGCTCTCCAATGTTTCTGTGATCTGAGGCATGGCATTCACCTGGATGCCGTTAATACCATTACCTCCCACATCAATCATTACATACGCCCCTTCTATCAGAGGAGCTTCATCATTGCCGGGAGCCAGATCAACATATATATTCCCCATCAGTTCCACATTCTGATATAAAAAAGGATATATAAAGCGATAGGTATTTCCATTTGCCACTATAGCTGGCTTCTCTGACAATTCCCATCCCAATGCATCCACAAATTTCTCCGCTGTTTCCATTGCCGTTTCACGATCTGCGGATATTATCTCTCTGTCATTGCTGTACAATAAATCCCCGCTGCCGGCAAACCACCTATGTGTAACATCGCCATCCTTTACACTATATTCCGTACTCTTTCCCCCGTCCGCTTCCACAGTATTCATCTGCACATTTTGGAGCAATTCCAGTTGATCTGCAAATAAAGTACTTAAAATCGCATCGGTATCTACTGTCCCCGGCTCTATTTTATATTTCCCATAGACAGCGTTTTCCCCATTCGATAATTCTCCTTCGAAATCCGTCAGGCTCGTTGTCAATTCGGTTGTATTTTCAGCAATCTCTGCAGATTCTGTGTTTGTTTCTGCTGTCTGAACATTACTGGCACATCCAGTCAGCAAAATTACCATAAGTCCGAATAATATGGCAGCGTTTCTTTTCATTGTGCTCTCCTTTCCCCTTTAAAAAGACAGTGGAGATGTTCTGGCAGAATTCGTTTTGCCAGAACATCTCCACCCCTCTTCTAAATAACACTAATTAAGGTTGCCAATTTTCCTCTGCAAGTGCCCACGCATTTGTATTAAGCTTTGTATCCTTATTGCTCTATGACTTCCGACCACCACCTGTTAAGACAAAATGAAATGGATATAAGGCGCTATTTGTTGCATCTGAAGAAGCTTTTACTCTTCGTTTCATGAATAAAATCCCATGATTTTCACCGTGGAAATTTCACAATTTTAACGTCATTGATTTCATTTTTTGGAGGAATATAAAAAAGTCTCTTTTTCAATACGCTGACCTCCAACGATTAAATTCTGACCTCATAAATTTTTTTGCTTTTCCATATATTTACCAAAATATTCCAGATTGTGCAGATAATAAGGAGACTGGGGGCGAAACTTCCCAGCCATCTCATTATACCGTCTGGCTCGGACCATATCCCCCATACGGTCGCAGCACAGACACAAGCTGATACAAGGCAGGAAGCCATAGCAATCCTCGTCCACAAACCCGCCTCCCTGCGGCCGTTTCTGCGCCAGCAAGGCTGCTCTGTACCAGAAGACTGCCGCCGGATATCTGCCCCGGTCAAAAAAATGACGTCCGATATCACAGCAGGTCTCTGCCCGCGGCTCATCAAACGTCAGTCCTTGAAGAAGGGCCTCCAGCGCCTCTTCATCTTTCTTTTGTCTGTACCGGCACACAGCCAGCTGTCTGCATGCATCAATCTGATTCTCTGTCCAGGCGTCCTTTCTGGTCAGAAACTCCTCCAGCACTTTCTCCGCCTGGTCGTATCTGCCATTGTCCAAAAGCTCGCGCCCATAATAATATGTCTGCCTTGCGTCCAGCTGCGCACCCTGTTTCAATTGTTTTTCATAGATGCGCAGATTGCGATCCCCCGATCCTGGTCCGCTCTTGGCATGGCGTATGGGAGCATCCACATGAATAATATTTCCATATCGTTTCTCACAATTCTCTCCCGTTCAAAGGAAAAAGACGGCTGTCCCTCTTCATCAAAAGCCGTCTGATAAGGCAGCATCACCACATCCGTCTGCGGGTCCATCTCTTCCTTTAAGCGGAGCAGCCGTACGCATGATTCCTGCGGTATCACATCATCTGCATCCAACCATAAAATAAGGGCAGATTGGGTGAATCGGGTGAGTGAATTTCATCCAAGCTCCTCTACAAAGCGGCGCTCCGACTCGGTCCAGTATCGGCGGTATACTCTCTCATCCCGGCCGTCCAGATTCAACTGATAAAGGCGAAATATCACCCGTTTATCCTTGGGCTGCCACTGCTCCTCATAGGAATAGCAATACCGCATCCCCAGGCGTTTCATGACCTGCCCACTGCGCGGATTTTCCACATCATGAGTGGCCGTGACATACTCAATTCCGTCCTTGCCAAGCTGCTCTATTACCGCCCTGCACGCCTCGGTGGCAATCCCCCTGTGCCAAAATTCCCGGCGCAGTCCATATCCCAAATCGTGACTCTCATCCATATTTACGTGGATATAACCGATGGGAATGTTGTCGCTTTTCAGGCAGACCGCATAAGCGTATCCTCTCTTTGCCCTGTATGTATCCCGGTAGCTCTTCTCAAAAAGCTCAGACGCCTGCGAGATGGAGTGAATCGGAAACCAGGGCAGAAATATATTTGCCTCTTCGTCCCCATAAATAGCCAAAAGGGCCTCCATATCCTCCTCCCTGAATCTTCGCAGAATCAGCCTCTCCGTCTCCAGCAAAGGAGTATTGGCCGGACTGGATTCTTCTCCCTCTCCTCCTGCGGCCGGCCACGATTCAGACGTTTCCTTCTCTGTCCATAACAAATCGCTCATATATTCATTTCTCCTTTTGAACAATACAGCTGCTCATGGCGATCAGCGCCTGGGAGGGCAGATAGAAAAACCATAACGCCCTCTGACTGTAAGGTCTGATCCATTTCCAATATATATCAGGCAGACACAAGAAATCTCCCAGATTCATAATACCCACATGTATATCGCACAGAATAAACAGTACCATCCCCGTCAGAAAGAGCCGGTCCCTGCCGCCCCTCCCAAAAACCTCCCAAAGAATATTCCCTGCAAAAAGCGTAAAATACAAAAGCCCCAACGCGCCCTCTTTCCCCAGGGAAATGCCGGTCAAAGAAAAAATTGCGAGAACGATTGCGGCAGCCAGGATCTGGATTGCCAGAGCCCTTACGCCGCGTTCCAGGCGCACAAAATAGAGAAGCTGTACTGCCAAAAAACAGTACAGCCCCCGAATATTCTCCCGATGAAGTACCATGCTGCGGTCTGCGGCCACCGTCATAGCCAGGGCCGAACACAGGGAAATCAGGTCTCTCCCCTGCGCCGCCTCATTCGCCGGGCCGGCCATCGCTTTCTGCTTTGCAGACAGGCCCAAACGGCCCGCGAGCCATATGCCCAGGCGCAGGGCGGCAATTGCAAAACAGCATACCACCCAGGCAAACCGGAATCGGTCGCTGCCCACCATCGTCATACTCCTTCCGGCCGGCCCGCAAAGCCGGTCTTCGCTTATTCTTGTTCTTATTCTTGTTCTTGTTCTTATTTTTGCCTTTATTTCGGCATTTATTCCGGCCTATTCATTAATCTTTTGGATTCCCCGGAGAATCGACGGAATCATCTGCTTCTTGCGGGAAACCACGCCCGGCAGCCGAACGCTGTGAGGCTCCGGCTTAACGCCAAAGGCCTCCTCCACAATCTCGCTGGCTCCTGCCCCCACGAATAAAAGATCCGTAGATTCATCGGCAATATTGGTCAGCATAAACAAGAGGATACTGGAACCGCTGGCCTTCAGGCTCCGCTCCATATAAGGAAGGAGACGCCCCTTTAGCTTCTGCAGCTCCTCCTTGCTCATAGAGCTGACCTGTCCCACACCCAGAGATAAATCCTGCGCCGTAAAGCGCTTGTAGTCCTGATAGAAAATCTCCTCCTCCGTCTTCTGCGACAGATCGCTGCCGGCCCGGAACATACTCTCCGCCAGCTCCTCCACCGCTATGCCGGCAATCTGGGACAGCTCGGTGGCCGCCTGTCTGTCCACAGCAGTGCAGGTAGGCGAGCGGTACATCAGGGTATCGGACAAAATAGCGCTCAGTAAAAGAGAAGCCGTGGTGACATCAACCTCCACCTGGTTTTCCCGATACATCTGATAGACAATGGTGGCCGTACAGCCCAGAGGCTGGTTGCGGAAAAATACCGGGTTGATGGTCTCAATACTCCCCAGACGATGATGATCGATAATTTCCAGAATATCTGCCGTCTCAATCCCGCTTACCGCCTGATTTTTCTCATTGTGATCCACCAAAATCACCTGCTTGCGCTGCATGTCCAGCAGGTTTCTGCGGCCGATCATCCCTACATAATTGCCCTTCTTGTCCAGAATAGGGAAATTACGGTGGCGCTTCTTTGCCATCACCGTGCGGATTTCCTCCACATAATCATCCAGATGGAAGGTTATCAGCTGATCTTTCTTCATAAAGTAGCGCACCGGAATACTCTGGTTGATCAGCCGCGCCACCGTGTAGGTATCATAGGGCGTACAGATAATCGTACAGCCCGCCTGCTTGGCCAGCTTTTGAATGGTGCGGGATACCGGCGAACCTAAGCAGACCACAATACAGCCCGCCTTCATCTCAATGGCACACAGCTGAGATTCATAGCGATTTCCCAGAATCACCATGTCGTGCTCGTCTATGTATTCCTCCATCACATCCGGATTTGCCGCAGCGATAACCACCTTGCCCTGATCAAAATAAGCGTCTTCATCGCCTACTACCATAGTGCCGTCCAGGGTCCCCAGAATATTGCGGTAAGGCGTGTTGGCCGTTGATATGGTACAGCTGTCGTGCTCCTCCATGTAGGAACGGGCAATGTCTCCGATGGTGATCAGTCCCTCCAGTTTCTGATCCTGCAGAATAGGAAGAGTCACCACTCCCCCTTCCTTCATCAGATTCCATGCATCCTTTAATGACAGCTCCGCCGGAATTCCCTCGATGCGCTGCAGCTCCACGTCCCGCACCAGGGGTTCCACTGTGGCCAGATACTCCGGCTGCTCCACCCCAAAACGCTGCAATACATAGCGCGTCTCTTCATTGGGATGGCCGGCCGCCCTGGCCACATAGGGTTTTCCCGTGATAATTCTTTTCAGATTGGCATAGGCGATGGCCGAACAGATGGAATCCGTGTCCGGATTTCTGTGTCCAATGACTATGACTGGTTTGTCTTGCATACTTCCTCCTTTTTGCTCTTCTCCCCCAATTTTGTCAGCCGTAAGAGCCGGCTGCAAGGCGCCAAGCCCGCATCACATCTCTTGTCCGATGCTTTTGCTCCGCTCTCTGCCCCCGCCGGTCTCCCGTCAGCCCATATATTCCGCCGCCAGCTTGCCAAAGGCAGGAAGCGAACGCTCTACCTTTTCTGTGGGAACACAGTAGGCTATGCGGAAATGTCCCGGACAGCCAAACCCGCCGCCCGGCACCAAAAGCAGGTCATATTTTCGCGCCCTCTCACAGAAAGCCGCGTCATCCGGCTCCAGAGAGCGGGGAAACATATAAAAAGTCCCGCCAGGCTCCACGCAGTAAAATCCCAGCCTGGTCAGTTCCTTATAAAGGATCTCCTTATTTCTCTCGTACACCGACAAATCCGCCGTATCGTCGATGCAGCGGGCAATGGCCAGCTGGATCAGCGAAGGAGGGCAGTTATGTCCAATCTCCCGCGATATCTGCCCAAAAACAGCTGCGGCGTTTTCCGCATCCTCACAGGCCGGATTCACTGCCACATAGCCAATGCGTTCGCCAGGCACAGACATGGATTTGCTGAAAGAATAGCAGGTAAAGGTATTGGGGTAGAAAGAGGCCACATAAGGGGACTGCTTTCCGCCAAACACCAGCTCCCGATAAGGCTCGTCGGAAATAATATAAACAGAATGCCCATACTCTCTCTGCTTCTCCTCCAGAATCCCGGCCAGAGTCTGAAGCGTCTGCGCCGAATAGACCACTCCCGAAGGATTGTTGGGGGTATTAATCAGAATTCCTTTGACCTGAGGGCTCATCAGACGGCGTAAAGCGTCAAAATTGATCTGAAAGCTGTCAATATCAGCCGGAACCACCACCAGACGGCCTCCGGCGCCCTCCACATAGGGTTTGTATTCAGAAAAATAGGGGGCAAAGGTAATAATCTCATCTCCCGGTTCGCTCAGAACGGCACGCAAAGCGTGAGCCACCGCGCCGGCCGCGCTTATCGCCATAAAAATATGCCGCTCCTCGTAATGCATTCCAAACCGGCGGTTTAACGACTCCGCCACCGCACACCTGGCCTCACTGATTCCCAGGATAGGGCTGTATCCATGAACGCTCACATCATCCCTGGTTTTCAGAATGTCCACGATCGCCTCGTTAAAAGAAGGGGGCACCGGCACACTGGGATTTCCCAGGCTGTAATCAAACACATTCTCATAGCCGATTTCCGCTGCGCGCTGCTTTCCATAGGCTGAAATCTTTCGGATTACATTCTCATGGTTTGTCATTTCCACATATCTGGGATTCAGCATCTGTATTATTACCTCCTGTTACTATCTTATATCGAATTGAGTATATCACAATCGCCGCCTTATTTCAAAGGGTTTGGCACTTTTGCTGTCATTTCACCTATTTTCCCTCTTTAAGGATGACCGGATTGCACAGAACTATACATGCTGTAAAGAAAAGAGAGCTTCACACCAGTTCGATGCAAAGCTCTCTTAAGTTCCGTCTATAACATCATAGTCTGCAATACCATACTGTACATACTATATGGTACTTATGCGATATCCATTATTTGATATCTGCAATAATGTGAATACTATGCCTCAGCAAACGGATGCTCCCGCCTTAAAGGCTCAGCCAGCGTACTTAGCCGCAGCGTTGGCTCCAGCCAGACGGCCGGAGGTCAGAGCCCAGCCCTGAGCGCAGCCGCCGTAGGTTACATAAGCCTTATCCGATGCATTGAGCACGCCCAGGGAATCGTTGCCGACCACATACACGTTCTCAACCGCCGTGCCGTCTTCCTTGAGCAGATTCATATTGGTGTCTACATCCAGACCGCCGCAGGTGGAGTATACATAAGCAGCGCCCTTGATGCAGTAAATCTTGCCCTCAGTCTGTCCATGTACATCCTCCAGGTTGATATCCATACCCAGCTGAGACTCCAGATCCTCCAGAGAGTCAGCAATAATCACATTGCCAAACTCCTGGCCCATGGCCATGATGTCATCCAGATTCTCCACGGGAGTACCTTCCTCATAGGTGCCGCCCTGGTTGAAGAACATGGGCGCATTAAAGGAGATCAGGCCTTCCGTCTTGATGGAATTATACTCCTCTTCGTTGATCAGCACATAATAATTGGTGCCGGCCTCCCAGGCGTTGAAAGAAATGCCCAGGCCGTTGTAGTTGCCGTCAAAGCTCTCGCCCTCGCTGTCGATCATCTGATAGTTCAGATCCAGAACCAGAGAGGTCAGAATTCCCTTGTCATCATTGCTGTAATCATCAGAACGGATAATCGGATCAAGCTGTGCGATGTGATCCTCCACAGCCACGTCCTCGTTGTACAGAGCGCCGCCCAGCTCCAGTCCCTCGCGGATGCTGAAGCCGTCGCACTGAGTCATACCCTTGGTATTCCATACATAGCCGGTATACTCCGTGGTCATCTCTGCGTTGCCGATATAGCCGCCGGCAGCCAAAATAACAGAATCTCCGTAGATCTCATAGGTGGTGCCGTCGTAGTACTCAGCCTGCACGCCGATCACTGTGCCATTCTCGTCTACCAGGAGATCGGTAGCCGTCAGCTCAGTCATGTAATCATTCTTCTCATTCATGGCCTTGGCCTGCTCCATGGAATTGTTGTAGGCCAGGTCCTTGGAAGTCATTGTGGAGTCATAGTACATGGTCCACAGAGGCCACTGATGAGAATCATAGAAGGCAAACATATTGTCCATAAAGGCAAAATCATAGTTGTCTTCCAGCCAGCCAAAGGTCGCGCCGGACTCATTAATAAAGAGCTCTACCAGCTCCACCTTGGCATCGTTCTCGGTGTACTCCATCCAGGCCGTCAGAAGCTCGTCCGGATCAACGAAGTTCTCTCCTCCGTTTACCTCTACCTGTCTGGCCGGGTTAACGCCCAGAGGGCCTGCGGTATTGGTGCCGTTGCCGCCGATCTTGGCAGCCGTCTCAATACCAAAAACAGTAGCTCCATTCTCTGCTGCGCTCAGATAGCTGGCCACACCAGAGGAGCCCAGGCCCACGATGATCACATCGTAGTCCTCCAGGGTTACCACCTCGTTGCTCTTCTCAACAGGGGTATACCACTGCGAAGAATCGCCGCCATTCTCATCAATAATGTTGGCAATGATGGTCTTGGCAGCATTGCTGGAGGTAGTAGCGCCGGAAATGCTGTCCACTGCCAGAGACTGTGCCTCGATAATACGAGGGTACAGATTCTCCTCCACCGTCGCATAAATCGGGCTGTACTCGTCCTCGTCAGCCTGCGTAGCAGAACCGGCATTGACGGTGGTGATCTCTGTAATCTGATTGTCCTGGAAGGTTACAGACAGCTCCATCTCGCCCATTACGCCATAAGAGGGCGCCTTGCCAGTATAGGTGCCGTCAGCCACAGCGTCTTTCTCGGTGTCCCCGGAGGTCACGCCCATAGCCGCATCAATTGCTGCCTGTGCCGCAAGCTTCGTACCATTGCTGGTCATAGTCGCTCCAGACACGCCATCGATCTCGGCGCTCTGCGCTTCTACGATCTGAGCGCCCAGCTGCTCCAGGGCCGCTCCGCCGATTCCCGGCGTCTCATCCGGACCTTCTACCGTAGCCTCCAGAATCGAGGTCTCATCGGTCGTGATCGTTACGGTTACGGTTCCGCCATAACCCTGTCCTTCACCAGTATAAGTACCGGCAGTATAGGTACCGGAACCGGTCTCAGCTGTGGTCTCTGCCGCAGTCTGAGCTTCGGTCTGTGCTGCAGTAGTCTCCGAAGGAGTTCCGGAGCAGGCAGACAGAGCCAGAGCGCCCGCCAACAACAGCGGCATTACTCTTTTCATCTTCATTGCAATCCCATCCTTTCCATATTTGAAGAGTCCTAACTTTTGGACAGAGTTTAGTATAACATATCCATTCAAAATGTAAAACAAAAATCAAAATAAATTCTTTTCCTTTTTCCTTCCGCCATTCTTTCGCCACTCTTTCGCCACTCCTCTGCCATTCTTTTCATAAAAACATAGCTTCTCCATCGGCACTATAACAAAGAAAAGGCAACTGCTTATCCATCCTGCTGCTCTTGTGTTTTCCTGCTGAATATGCTAAAATAAAGTCATAATTTTAATTTTGTTTTTATTCTGCATGAGGTGATGCAATGCCAAGGGTATCTTATTCTGAGGAGGACAGGGAACGCATCAGAACAGAGCTTATTTCAGTCGGGCTTGAACTGATGGCCAAGCAAGGCATACAGCATACAACGGTAGAGCAGGTGTATAAAAAAGTCGGTATTTCAAGAAGTTTTTTCTATTCTTTTTTCTCAACAAAAGAAGATCTGGTGCTTGAAACGCTATACTGGCAACAGCCCAAAGTCATCGAGTATGTTCAAAAGTTGATGGCCGACCCTGCTTTGAGCTGGCGTGACGCTGTAAAAAAATTTCTCCATGATTGCTGTTATGGTGAGGAAAACGGAATCGCCGTTTTAACAATTGAAGAACAGCAGCTTATTTTTAAGCGGCTGTCAAAGGAAAGTTACCAGATATTTCGTCAAAAACAGCACCGGCTCTTTGGAAAAATTTTAGAAGGCTTTGGAATAAAGGCAGACGCGAAACGGATCAATCTGTTTACGAATTTAAGTCTGACCGCAATGATTATACGCAGAGCGCTCCCCGATACCCTCCCTTTGTTTGTCCCTGAAGCTGCCGATGAAACAGTTGATTTTCAACTGGATGCGATTGTGGATATCTTGGAGAAATTGAAAACGGACTCCCAGATTTTGAATGATGAGAATTAGGTAAATCCGTCCAAATATTTTGCTGCGGTGTTATATTCGGGCGGATTTTACTACAGCTAAAATAAAAACAAATTTCTTTTTTTGTTTTTATTTTACAGCTATGGAACCTGAAACCATGCAAAGGAGAATGTTAGATGAAAGCATTTGACCCATTACCATAAGAAAAACAATAAATAATCTCTCGGAATCCTGAGTGATTATATCCAGTACAATTGGTGATGAACATTGAAAAGTGAATATTATCCGGAAGGAATAAAAATAAGCATGAGAAACAGACATAACTGTCGCTATGCCTTAA
>CALWLM010000106.1 GCA_944381515.1 uncultured Lachnospiraceae bacterium
CCCAGAGGACAAGCAAAACCTGTGTCGTGCACGGCAAATAACAGCAATAATACCATAATAAATACTGCTTACATTTTTAATAGGAGGTATCTCATGGATCAGCTTTTTATCGGTATGCTTTTCATCCTGTTTGATTTCAACCTTTCTCTGGGCGGCTTTACAATCGGTCTGCTCCCGGATTTCGTCGGTTATCTGCTGGCCCTGGCGGGGCTGGGCAAATTAGCCCAGGAAAGTCCGATTCTCAGCAAGTGCCGGACTCTGGCCGGCGTTTTCGCCGTCTATAGTCTGTTAAGCTACGGCGTAAATCTCTTCGGCCTGACCGCAAATGTTTTTATCATTTATATCATCAGCCTGGTGGAGGTAATCCTTCGCCTGTATTTCATCTATCAGCTGGTTCAGGGTCTCAAGCAGCTGGAAATAGGACGCCAGATCGAGCTCTACACCGAAAAGCTCCACAAATACTGGGCCCTGATGACGGCCTTCCAGGTTTTCTCCCTGCTGCTGATCATGTCTCTGCTTTTAAGCGCCGTCTGCACAGTGGTAAGTTTCGTTTTCAGCATTCTTTTTATCCTTAAATTAAATATGGGACGAATCAATTGGAAAAACGGCATGGCTCTTTATCATTGACCGGCCGCCTGCCAGAACATCTGCAAGGACATCTGCGCGCCTTCGGCGCGTTGATCCAAGATAAATACATAATGAGATGAAGGAGGAACAAAATGAACGGCAAAGTAGACAAGGGCTTTCTCTGGGGTACCGCCAGCGCCGCCTATCAGTGTGAGGGCGGATGGAACGAGGGCGGAAAAGGACTTAGCACCTGGGACCAGTTCTGCCACAGTGAGAAGAACGTAAAAGGATATACCGGCGATGTGGCTGCAGATTTCTATCATCGTTATAAAGAAGATATCCGTCTCTTAAAAGAGGGCGGCCACAATACTCTTCGCTTTTCTCTGTCCTGGACCAGAATCCTGCCGGAACGAGACGGCGAGGTCAATCCGGAGGGCGTAGCCTTCTACAAGGACGTATTAAAAGAGTGCCGGGAAAACGGCATCGTCCCCAATGTAACCCTGCTGCACTATGATATTCCCGCCTGGCTGGAGGATATCGGAGGCTATCAGAATCCCGTATTCTCCGATGAATTTGCCAAATATGCCAAGGTGGTCTTCGAGCAGTTCGGCGAAGAGATTCCTCTCTATGTGACCATCAACGAGGCTACTCATAACGGCAACTGCTCCTATCTGACCGGCAATTATCCCCCCAACAAGCACGACGTACAGGCTCTGGTGCAGGTTTCCTACAACTTTATGGTGGCCAACGCCAAGGCGATCCGAGAGTTTCGCCAGATGAACTTCAAGCATTCTCAGATCGGCATCGTCCACACTACCAACAGCGTGCAGATTCTGAAAGACACGCCGGAATACCGCATCGCTCAGAGAAGAGCCGACCTGTTCAAAAACAAATGGGTCACCGATCCGGCAATCCTGGGACATTTTCCGGAGGATTTAAAGCCTCTGCTTTTGGAGAGCGGCATCGATCTGTCCTTTGTAAAGGATGAGGATCTGGAAATCATCAAGAACAATACCGTGGACTTTTTGGGACAGAACTGCTATACCCGTTCCGTAGTCAAGCCCTATGAGTCCGGCGAGACCAACTACTACCCCAATAACGTGGGCGCCGGCCAGAACACCATCGAAGGCTATGTGGTCAAGGGCTGGTTCCAGACCGACGTAGACCCCACCACTCCCAAAAACGCCTGGAGCCGGGAAATCTATCCCAAAACCGTGTACGACATGCTGATGGGAATCAAGAAGGATTACGGCGATATTCCCGTCTATATTACTGAGAACGGTCATGCCATGTACGAGAAGCCCGACGAGAACGGAGAGGTGAACGACGACGAGAGAATCGAGTTCCTCCAGTCCTATCTGGATTGGCTCATAAAGGCTCAGAACGAGGGCTGCAACGTCCGCGGCTACTACGCCTGGTCCACCACCGACTGCTACTCCTGGATCAACGGCTACGACAAGCGTTATGGCCTGATCTACATCGATTATGAGAACGGTTTAAAACGTATCCCGAAGAAGAGCTACTACTGGTACAAGAAATATATCGAGGAGCACACCGAGAAATAACAGGAGGCCAGCCATGAAGGTTTTAGTCGGTCAATTTGTCATTGAATGCAATGAGAACATGCCGCAAAAGAGCGACCTGGGCGTATTTACCCTGGCCTTTGGCGACGAGTGCGTACGCAAAATGCAGGTAACGGAGGTCTTCGACCGGGAGGGAATCGAGGCGATTCCCTCCATCTATGCCGACGCCAGCTCCAACGGCGTGGTAAAACGCCGGGCCTTCGACTATATTGAGGCCTGTATCCTGGAGACGGCAAAAGAACGGCTCGCGGAGATCGACGGCGTATTTCTTCACCTCCACGGAGCCAGCGAAGTGGAGGGCTTAGGTTCCGGAGAACATCATATTTTGAAAGCGCTGCGCGAAATCGTCGGCCCCTACACGCCCATAGCGGTGGTCTGCGATCCCCACGGCAATCTGTGCAGAGAATATGTGGAGGGCTGTACGCTGATCCGCAGCTACCGGGAATCTCCCCATACCGACGCGGAGGCAACAATCCGCCGGACCGCTTCCATGCTTTGCGATCTGGTAAAAAACCGCCGGAATATCCATGCCGTCTACCGCAAGCTTCCCTTGATTCTGGGCGGCGAACAGAGCGTATCCACCGACGAGCCGGTTAAGAGCATCAACGTCTATATGGACGAACTGGAAAAAGACCCCAGAATCTTAAGCGCCAGCTGGCATGTGGGCTATCTGCGCCACGACACCCCGGTGGCCGGCTGCGGCGTGGTGGTAGTCCCCCGGACCGGCGCAGATCAGGAATACGCAGAAAAAATCGCCGACCAGCTGGCAGAATATGTCTGGCAACGGCGCCATGAATTCCACTATACCGGCACCACGGCAGAGCCGGATGAAGCTCTCCGGATGGCTTTCGCCTGTCCGGAAGGCACGGCCTTTATCTCCGACTCCGGAGACAACGTCACCTCCGGCGCCGGCGGCTGCAACACCTGGCTGCTGCGTCAGGTCCTGGACCGTCCCGACTGGGACAAGCCGACGCTTTTTGCCAATATCTGCGACC
>CALWLM010000107.1 GCA_944381515.1 uncultured Lachnospiraceae bacterium
GGGCTGGCCCTGGCAAAGGAGATCGTTGAGCGGCAGAACGGAATTATCCGGGCCCGGAATCTGCCGGAGGGCGGAGCCTGTTTTGAAATTCGCTTTTACTGTCACTGAGTTGTCATTCTCGTCTGATAGAATAAAGTATCAAAGGTATCGTTGGCAGAATAAAGCGCCATCAGACAGGATCATACAGGAGGGGAAAGCGAATGAATATTTTGACATGCGAGAATGTCGGCAAGGTTTACGGTTCCGGCGCCAGTCAGGTGACAGCGTTAGAAGGAATCGATTTGACGGTGGAAAAGGGCGAGTTTGTGGCTATTGTTGGAGCTTCCGGTTCGGGGAAATCCACACTTCTGCATATTCTGGGGAGCGTGGACAAACCGACGCAGGGGCGGGTTATTATAGACGGAACGGATCTTGCGGGTCTAAATCCCACGCAGGCAGCGATTTTCCGCCGCAGAAAGGTGGGACTGGTCTATCAGTTTTACAATTTAATTCCCACCCTGACAGCCAGGAAAAACATTCTTATGCCTCTGACCCTGGACAAGAAAAAACCGAATCCGGAGTATTTTGATAAAGTGGTGAGCGCTCTGGGGATCGGGGACCGGCTGGAGGCCCTGCCGGGACAGCTCTCGGGAGGTCAGCAGCAGAGGGTAGCCATCGCCCGGTCGCTGATCTATCGCCCGGCCCTGCTTCTGGCGGATGAGCCGACAGGAAATCTGGATCAGAAAAATTCCAGGGAAATTATCGATATGCTGAAGCTTTCCAACCGCAATCTGGAGCAGACCATTCTGCTGATTACCCACGATGAAAAGGTGGCCCTGGCGGCGGACCGCATTGTTACGTTAGAGGACGGGCGGATTGTCGGCGACGAAAGGCGGAGGTGACGGCTATGTGGAGGGAATATTCATCATCCTATCTGAAAAACAATCGTTCGTCGGGCATCTCCGTTATGATTGCTGCCTTTATCTGCGCCCTGCTCTTATCCCTGTTGTGTTCCTTGTTTTATAATATGTGGAAGTATGAGGTCGAGAGGATTCAGCAGGAGGAGGGCGGATGGCAAAGCCGGATTGCCGGAGAATTTGATGCAGCAGATGTGGAGCTGATCCAAAATTTCGCCAACATAAAAGAGGTAGCGCTGCAAGAGGACGGAGCGGAGCTCTATTTTGACGACATGGGCGCTGTTCTTGCGGATACGCCGCAGATTGCCGCAGCTTTAGGGGTATCAGCGGAGGATGTGACCTATCATTATGGGCTGCTGGCCATGTATCTGATCCGCGATCCTCTCGATCCGGCTCCCAGGCTGATTTTTCCTCTCTTTATCCTGATTGTGCTCCTGGCCTCTTTCTCGCTGATTATGATTATCCATAATGCTTTCGCCGTATCCATGAATGGAAGAATTCATCAGTTCGGCATCTTTTCCAGTGTCGGCGCAACGCCCAGGCAGATACGCTCCTGCCTTTTGCAGGAGGCGGCAGCCCTCTGCGCTGCCCCTGTTCTGGCCGGAGATCTTGTGGGTATCGCAGCCAGTGCGGGAATCCTGGAGCTGTCCAATTTGTTAGCCCGAAACGTGGAGGGCAGACATCCGGCGTCTTTCGGATACCATCCTCTGGTTTTTGCGCTGACGCTTCTTGTGACGGTGATCACAGTATGGATCTCCGCCTGGCTGCCTGCCAGGAAGCTGGGCAGGCTGTCGCCTCTGGAAGCGATCCGAAATACGGGGGAGATTCAGCTGAAGCGGAAGAAAAATTCCAGGATTCTGGCGTTCCTCTTCGGTGTGGAGGGAGAGCTGGCCGGAAATGCCCTGAAGGCCCAGCGAAAAGCCCTGCGGACAGCTTCTCTGTCCTTGATTCTGTCTTTTATGGCTTTTACGCTTATGCAGTGCTTTTTTACCCTTTCGGGAATCAGTACAAGAGAAACGTATTTTGAACGGTATCAGGATGCCTGGGATATCATGGTTACGGTCAAAGATACAGATGCGGACGCTTTTGCGCAGACAGAGGAGATTCGGGCCATGGACGGGGTGGAAAGCGCCGTTGTATATCAGAAGGCCGCCGCGGAAAGCCTCATTACAAAGGAGGAACTCAGTGAGGAATTTGCGGCAAACGGCGGGTTTGGCCAGGCTGCTGCGGGCGAAGCGCAGCAGACGGAGGACGGCTGGCTGGTAAGCGCGCCTGTCATTATTCTGGATGACGACAGTTTTCTGGCCTATTGTGAACAGGCGGGGATTCCCCCCAAGCTCAGCGGAGCGATCATATGGAACCAAATTCGCGATGTGACCAATCCGGATTTCCGCCATCCTCAGTATATGCCATATGTCAGGGAGGAGAGAACCGGGAGCTTGCTGTACCAGACAGGCAGTCAGGGGGCAGACGGAGAAGGCCGGACAGATAATCTCATGGAAAGTCCCGCAGAAATTCCTGTTTTGGGTTATACCGATGAACTTCCTCTGCTGCGGGAGGAGTATGCCTCCGAAAATTATTATGAGCTGGTGCACTTTGTTCCGGTTTCTTTGTGGAGAGAGATCAAAGGGCAGATCGGCGGCCTGGAGGAGGATACGTATATCCGTATCCTTGGCAGAGAAGGGGTGACGCTGGGTGAACTGAATGCCATACAGGAGAAAATCGACGGTCTGCTTGGTCAGAAATATGTGACAGAGAGTGAGAACCGGATTCAGGAATACGAAACGAACGATGAGCAGATACGGGGGATGATGCTGATTCTGGGCAGCTTTTGCGTGCTGCTGGCGATCATTGGCATAAGCAATGTGTTTGCCAATACGCTGGGCTTTGTGCGGCAGAGAAGGAGGGAGTTTGCCCGTTATATGTCCGTCGGAATGACGCCGGCCATGCTGCGGAAAATGTTTGGCATAGAGGCTCTGGTAATTGCAGGCCGGCCGATTTTGCTGACCTTGCCCTTAGCGGCGCTTGTGGTATGGTATATGCTGCGGATGAGCTATATGGAGGCAGAGATCTTCCTGGCGGAGGCTCCGTTCCTGCCCATTGCAGCTTTTATGCTGGCTATTTTGGGAAGCGTGGCTCTGGCCTATTATCTGGGATGGCGTACGATACGAAAAATCAGTCTGGCGGAAGTTTTGCAGGATGATACGCTGCTGTAAAAACTGAAGTTCAGACGACCGGAAGGGCAAAAGCCGTATCCGGCTGCCGTATGAGAAGACAGAATGACAGACAGGCGCTCTGCATGGCGGAAACTGTGCAGGGCGCCTGTGCGCAATATATTTTTGCCAGATTGGGGAACAGCCGTAGCCGATTGGCACCCTGCGGCAAAAAAAGACATTCCTAACACCAATCCGAACATAATAGAAGAGATTTTGGATCTAAACATCACATAACCTTTCTTGCAAAACCAGACGCACCTCTTTTGTATACCCCCATTATACAGGATGATTGTACAAATAAAATTTCCAAATTATAAACTTTATTGGAAGGTAATTCGCGCAAAATTCTGGGAATTGAATTTTTTTGCGCAGTAAGCAGAAAGAAACTGATTTTAAAGAAGAGTCATGATATAATACCCTTATATTGCGAAACGCTCTGGAAAGGCAGAGAGGGGAGGCTGAAAATGAAGCAAATAAAAATTATTCTCTTTGACATTGATGGAACGCTGATCGATATGAATAAAAAGAAAATTTCGAAAAAAGTATTGGAGGCGCTGATTCGGCTTAAAGAAAACGGAATTAAGATTTGCGTCGCTACCGGAAGACCGCCCATGCAGGTTCCCCGTTTTCCCAATGTGGAATTCGACGTATTTTTGACTTATAACGGTTCGTACTGTTTCGACAAAGATCAGGATATTTTCAGCAATCCTCTGAAGCGGGAGGATGTTTATACCATTATAAACAACGCGGGCAAAATCGGACGTCCCCTTTCGCTGGCTACGAAAACCAGGCTGGTATCCAATGGGACGGATCAGGATTTAAGCGATTATTACGAAATCAGCGGGCAGAAGGTAAAAATTGCGGACGACTTTGATGCGGTGGCAGACGGGGAAGAAATTTACCAGATCATGCTGGGCTGCCGAAAAGGCGAATACGATGCGGTTATGAAAGACGTAAAAGAGGCCAAAATTGCAGCATGGTGGGACCGGGCCGTTGATATTATTCCCCTTAACGGCGGCAAAGGGAGAGCGATTGCCGGGATATTGGATTATTATCATTTTACTCCGGACCAGGCCATGGCTTTTGGAGATGGAAATAATGACATTGAAATGTTAAAGATGGTTGGCAGAGGAGTCGCCATGGGCAATGCCTCGATGGAACTGAAAGCGGCTGCGGATGATGTATGCGGCGATGTGGCGGAGGATGGGATTTATTCCTACCTTAATGCCTGCGGTTTGATATAAGGAGGAGGATTATATGGAAGCCAGAACGCAGTTAAAGCCCCCGGTGGAGGTGCGTTACCGGGAGGAACTGGAGGCGCTGAAAGCAGCGGATACGGGGCGCAGGCCCCTGGGGTGGCAGATGTCGCCCCGGGCGGTGCGCACCTTTATTCTGGGGAGCCGTGAGCCAATAAGCTGGAACGGGCGGCAGATTACCGTGCGCAAGAAATATCTGGGGAACGATGCTCTGGTGGAACGCTGCATCATTACGCTGGCGGGCAGCCGGGGGCTGATGTTAGTGGGGGAGCCGGGTACGGCCAAGACCATGCTCTCGGAGCTTTTATCGGCGGCAATCAGCGGCACCAGCTTAAACACCATTCAGGGGACGGCCGGTACTACGGAGGATATGATTAAATACAGCTGGAATTACGCCCTGCTGCTGGCCAAGGGGCCTGTGCGGGAGGCTCTGGTTCCGGCCCCTCTGTATGTGGGAATGGAGCAGGGAATACTGACCCGGTTTGAGGAGATTACCCGTACGCCTGCGGAGATTCAGGACAGTCTGATCAGCGTCCTTTCGGACAAGGTGTTAAACGTGCCGGAGCTTGCCCAGGACGGCGTTCTCTTTGCCAAGGCGGGCTTCAACGTGATTGGGACGGCCAACACCAGGGACAAGGGAGTCAATGAGATGAGCAGCGCCTTAAAGCGCCGTTTCAACTTTGAAACGGTGGCGCCGGTGCGGGATGTGGCGCTGGAAAAGCAGATTATCTTAAACGAAGTAAGAGAGCTGGCCCGTGAAAATCAGATTGATATGGAGGCGGACGAGGATGTGGCGGAGATTCTGGCCTCCACCTTCCACGAGCTGCGGGAGGGCGTCTCCAGTATGGGACACCGGATTGACCGGCCGGCGGCGGTGATGAGCACGGCGGAGGCCGTCTCCGTCTACTATCAGACCATGCTGACGGCTTATTATTACGGGGACTTACAGATGGATATGGGATGCCTGGTTCAGAACCTGGTGGGCGCTGTGCAGAAGGAGAACAACGATGATCTGGAAAAGCTGCGGGGTTATTTCCAGACGGTGATCCGGGACAAGGGAGGAAAAGAAGGCGGTCTATGGAACAGCTATTACGAGGCGAGGAAATATCTGCGATGACAGTTCCGGCCGATCCGGGCTGCGAGCCGGGTGAGGAATACGGCGCGTCCCGTTTCTGCGATTGGAATGCTCCGATTTTATATTTCCCGGTCCGCCATCACAGCCCGGTCTGTTCGTTTCATCTGAAAAAAGCCATAGAGGCCTACGGGCCGGACTGTATTCTCATCGAGGGACCCAAGAATACGGAGCATCTGATCCCTGTGCTGGTTCATCCCGATACATTGCCGCCCCTGGCCCTGTACTACGCCTACCGGGACAAGGAGGGGCTTGTCAGTCCGGACAAGGAAGATTACAAATGCTATTATCCCTTCCTGGACTGCTCGCCGGAGCTGGTGGCTCTGCGGGAGGCGGCGCGAAGGGGGATAGAGGCTCATTTTATCGATCTGCCCTATATGGAAATTCTGGCAGGGACGGCCGAGAAGCAGGGAATTCGCCGGGAGGGGGAGAAACAGACCTACAATGACGATTATCTTCTGAGCCGGAGCCGGTATCTTCAGGCGCTCTGCGAGAGAACGGGCCTGCGGGATTTTGAGGAATTCTGGGAGAAGTATTTTGAGATTCAGGGTCTTTGCGAGGATACGGAGAGCTTTATCCGACAGATGCGGATTTACTGCGATCTGGCGCGGCTTAATGCGTCAAAGGAGGAGCTGGAGGCTGACGGCACTCTGCTGCGGGAGCGGTATATGGCCGGGGAGATTGCCGGGGCTTTGGCGGACCATGAGCGGATTCTGGTGGTGACGGGAGGCTTTCATACATCGGGGCTGGAGCAGCTGCTGGAAAAAAGCGGGGAGGGCGGACTGCGCCTGAGAGGGGAGCCGGTGCGGCTGCACCGGGTGGACCCGGAGCTGCAGACGGTCTATCCCATGGCTTATTCTATGGAGGCGGCGGACGCCTTAAACGGCTATGCCAGCGGAATGCAGTCGCCGGGGTTTTACGATCAGGTCTGGAAGCGGTTAGAGGAGGGAGAGGAACCAGAGGAAGCCTACCGGAATGCGAGCCTTCACTTTCTGGCGCTGACAGGCAGGAGGGCCCGGGCGGGAGAGGAGAGCGTCTCCACCTATGATGAGATCTGCGCCCTGTCCATGGCTGAGGGACTGGCAGCTCTCAGGGGGAAAAAAGCTCCCGGTCTTTATGAACTTCGGGACAGCGCCCTGTCCTCCTTTGTCAAGGGAGAATGCAGCATGTCCACCGACAGACCCCTGCGGATTCTTGGCCTGCTGACGACGGGGGAGAAGGCGGGGAGCCTTTGCGCCGACGCCATGAGGCCGCCGCTTTTGGAGGATTTTGAACGGCAGTGCGCCTTCTTTGGACTGAAAATTCACACGACGGCGGAGCAGGAGACGGTGCTGCAGATTTTTGCACGGGACAAACACCGCAGGCTTTCCCGCTTTTTCTATCAGACCGAATTCTTGGGCTGCGGCTTTGCCCGGCGCAGGAAGGGCTCGGA
>CALWLM010000108.1 GCA_944381515.1 uncultured Lachnospiraceae bacterium
CGGGGGCGTCAAAGAGCGGCTGGCTCCGTTATAGGTGGTGGCAAGAGCGTGCAGCACGATGGAATCCATGCACTTGGTATCGGCGCCTACAGCCAGAGCCATCTCCAGTCCGGAGCCGTCGCATCCAATGCCTACATCGGTGCTGCTGCCGGCGTACTCCGGCTTATACTGCTCCACCAGCTCAGAGTTGGCCAGATAGCCGCCGGTTGCTCTTACGGAGTATAGAATTTTCTTTTTTTCATATTTGCGGATCGTCTCTGTGGAAACGCCGAAAAAGCGGGAAATTTCTGTAATGCCATATCGCTCCATCTTGCCTCCTGCTCAACCGGGTTGAGGTTATGCCGAAAAATGATTTTTTTATGTCAATGGATCTGTTTTACTACAGGCGGGAGCTGTTTACAAGAGGAGACCGGCGGAAGGAGCGGACAAATAATCCCGAATTTTTTGTATTTTAACCGGTTATCCGGGGCCGTAAAGGAAGTCTGCAAAAAGGCAAAGCATAGGAAAAGCTGCGTCTGCTCTGCCTGGCCGGCAGAAAAAGAAAACGGTTAAAATACAGGCGGAAGAAGAAAAATTGACCGGCGCAGGTCTGGAAAATAAGCTATAATCAAGCTGTGGCAGGAATAAAAATGGAAATGAATTATGAAAATGAATTATGAGAGAGACATAAGGATTCAGTTGGAAACAAAAGCTGAGGGTGAGAAATGTCAGTCTATGTAACAAGTGAAATAGGAAAATTAAAAAAAGTGATGCTTCACCGGCCCGGGGTTGAACTGGAGCATTTGGTTCCGGAGGAGCTGGAACGGCTGCTGTTTGATGATATTCCATATTTAGAAACGGCCCGGAGGGAGCATGATCTGTTTGCCGGGCTGCTGCGTGAAAACGGAGCCGAGGTCTGCTATCTGGAAGATCTGATGGCGGACGTCCTGAAAGAACAGCCGCAGTTAAAAAGCGTCTTTGTCCGGCAGTTTGTCGGGGAGGCAGAAGGGGCGGCCGGCAAGTTTGAAAATCAGCTGTATGAGTATCTGATGGGAATGGAAGAGGAAAAGGAGCTGGTGCTGAAGGTCATGTCGGGCGTGGGAATGCATGAGCTCAAGCCGGGCAGCAGAAGCCCCCTGGTGGATCTGGTAAAGTCGTCAAGCCGGTTTATTCTGGACCCGATACCCAACCTTTATTTTACCAGAGACCCCTTCGCCGTAATCGGGCGGGGCGTCAGCCTTAACCATATGTATTCCCGGACCAGAAGAAGAGAGACGATTTTCGGCGAGTATATTTTAAAGTATCACCGGGATTTTGCCGGGACGCCGCTGTATTATCAGCGTTCCTGTCCCTTTTCCATTGAGGGCGGAGATATCCTGGTCCTGAGTGAAAAAGTGCTGGCGGTAGGGATCTCTCAGAGGACCACGCCGGAGGCCATTGAGGGTTTGGCTGAAAATGTTTTTGGGGATCAGAAGGGCAGCTTTGAGACCATTCTTGCGCTGGATATTCCCAGTATTCGCGCTTATATGCACCTGGATACCGTGTGCACCCAGGTGGACTGCGATAAATTTGTCATACATCCCGGAATCTTGAACAGTCTGCGGATTTATGCGATTCGCCGGGGAAGAAAGCAGGGAGAGCTGCAGGCGGAGGAGCTGTCCGGAGAGCTGGCAGATATTTTGGCTGAATATCTGGAGCTGGACCGGGTGACTCTGATTCGCTGCGGCGGCAAGGACCGGATTGCCTCGGAGCGGGAGCAGTGGAACGACGGTTCCAATACACTTTGTATTGAACCGGGCAGAGTTGTGGTGTATGATCGTAATGACATCACAAACTGTATTCTGGAGGAAAACGGGGTGCAGGTCTTAAGAATCCCCGGATCGGAGCTGTCCCGGGGACGGGGAGGCCCCCGGTGCATGAGTATGCCTCTGGAGCGCGAAAAGATGTAAGGAAAGGAGAACAAACATGGGAGTAAATATCAGAGGAAGAAATTTTTTGAAGCTGTTGGATTATACCCCGGAGGAGATCCGCTATCTTTTGGATTTGGCAAAGCAGTTCAAAAACATGAAGCGCAGCGGAGTGCCCCATCGGTATCTGGAGGGAAAGAATATTGTGCTCCTGTTTGAAAAAACATCAACCCGTACCCGCTGCGCCTTTGAGGTGGCAGGTATGGATCTGGGGATAGGCGTTACCTATCTGGACCCGGGCAGCAGCCAGATGGGTAAAAAGGAGAGCATTCCAGATACGGCCAGAGTTCTGGGCAGAATGTATGATGGAATTGAATACAGGGGCTTTGACCAGGAGATAGTGGAGGAGCTGGCCAAATATGCGGGAGTTCCCGTCTGGAACGGTCTCACCGATCAGTTTCATCCCACCCAGATGCTGGCGGATCTTTTGACCATGGAGGAGAAATTCGGACATTTAAAGGGGTTAAACTTTACCTTTATGGGCGACGCCAGAAACAATATGGGCAATTCTCTGATGGTGGCCTGTGCAAAGATGGGGATTAACTTTACTGCCTGCGCGCCCAAGGAGCTGTTTCCGGCCCAGTGGCTGATCGATGAGGCAAAAAAGATCGCCGCGGAGAACGGCTGCATCGTCCGGCTGACGGAAAGCGTGGAAGAGGGAGCGAAGGATGCGGATGTGATTTATACTGATATCTGGGTGTCCATGGGGGAACCGGACGAGGTATGGGAGACCCGAATCAAGCTGCTGGCGGCATATCAGGTGAATGCAGACGTGATGAAACTGGCAAAGCCCACGGCAGTTTTCATGCACTGCCTGCCTTCCTTCCATGATACCAAGACCACCATCGGAGCCCAGATTGCGGAGAAGTTTGGAATAAACGAGATGGAAGTGACGGATGAAGTGTTTGAATCCAGACAGTCCGTTGTCTTTGACGAGGCGGAAAACCGCATGCATACCATTAAGGCAGTGATTTACGCTACGCTGTGCTGACTGGCGGCACACAGCAGTATTTAACAGGAGGAGGAGAAAGATGCCTTTTGAGATGCCCAGATATTATGCGCCGGATTTTACACTGGAAAAATTCCGGAACGCACCCAACGTAAAGTACGCGGCAGCGGATATGGACGGAGTAGCTCCGGACAATTATCACAGCACCTCCATGTACCCGGAATATTTTAAAATCGACGGAAACTGGGTGCTGGCGGAGGAAAGCCGCATGGATTCCAGCGTTGTGATCTGCGATGACGGCCATCTGGCTGTGGTGGAGAACCGAAATATTAAAAAGGGCGACAAAGTGATTCTGGGACGGACGGAGCGGTGCGAAGAGGGAATCTATATGCACTGCGACGGATTCCAGGAGCCGGGGCAGCGGCTGGAAGACCAGTTTGTATTTCGGCAGGGCCGCAGCAGAGAGACTTCCTATGCCAGAGACTATGACCGTTTGTTTGAACTCTTGAAGTATGAGAGGGAACATGGAAATATTGTGTGGGTCATGGGACCGGCCTTTGCCTTTGATGCCGATGCCAGAGCGGCTATGCAGACTCTGGTGGAAAACGGCTATGCCCATGGCCTGCTGGCGGGAAATGCCCTGGCTACCCATGATCTGGAGGGGGCTCTTTTGCATACGGCGCTGGGACAGGACATTTATACGCAGGTTTCCCAGCCAAACGGCCACTATAATCATCTGGATGTAATCAATAAGGTAAGAAGAAGCGGCTCGATTCCCCAGTTTATAGAGGATTATCGCATTGATAATGGGATTATGTACAGCATTGTAAAAAACAAAGTGCCTTTTGTGCTCACCGGTTCGATTCGCGACGACGGTCCGCTGCCGGAGGTAATCGGAGACGCCTATGAGGGGCAGAGCGCCATGCGCAGTATTGTAAAGAAGGCGACCACGGTGATCTGCCTGGCGACAATGCTTCATACCATTGCCACTGGAAATATGACGCCTTCCTTCAGAGTGACAGCGGATGGAACGATCCGGCCTGTATTTCTGTATACGGTGGACGCAGATGAATTTGTGGTGAACAAGCTTTTGGACAGAGGAAGCCTTTCAGCCACCACAGTGGTCACAAACGTACAGGATTTTATCACGATTGTGGCAAAAGGTCTGAAGGTCATGCAGTAAAGAGAAGACAGCAGCATCTGAATGCAGCAATATTAAAGGAGATTTGGCAGGTCCGCGCTTTCGGCTGGTTCCTGAAGCCGGATGGTCTGCCGGAACTTGCCAGGCGACATGTACCGGAATTTCAAAAAATTCCGGTACAATGTTTTTTCTGTGGAATAACCCACCTCAAGGGCAATCTCCAGAATGGTTTTGTCTGTCTTGAGCAGAAGCTCGCAGGCGCGGTTTATGCGGATATAATTCAAAAAATCTGAAAAGCTCATTTCCACCTGATAGAGCAGGATGCGATTTAATTCTCTTGGAGACATATGAAATTTCTGCGCCACTTCTCGGGGCTTTAACTGCTCATTGTAATGGCGGTAGATATAGGAGACCAGAGAATAGTAAGCCCTTCGGTCCTGAATTCGGCAGATGCTTCCCACCTTCTGATAGGTGCTTCGGAATTCATTTGCATTCATGCCGATCCGGGCCAGGAAGACCTTGCTGATATGAGCGCTGTCCACGAAGCCTAAAATTTCGGCCAGCTCCTCCAGGGTGAAATCGGTGTACATCAGATAATTGATGGTTTTTCCGATTCGCATCTCTCCCAGCAGATCAAAAAAGGACAGACCTGTGGTGCTGGTGATATAGGAGCTGATAGCGGATTCGCTCATAAAAAAGATCTTAGACAGTCCAGCCAGGGTGATTTTCTCGTTTAAGTGGCTGTATAAATACAGGAAAATCTGGCTGGGGTCGGGATTTTGGCGTGAATCGGCGCGGCCTGCCGGATTTTGGGAGCGAATAAAGCAGATGATAATTTCGATTAATTTGTTGGTAATATAGAGATTGCTGTAAGCTCCGGCAGCAGATTCGCTCTCCGGCGCGCCGTCCGAGGGGGCGGGAGCGGATTCCATGCCAATCTCGTCGCGGATCTGCAAAAAGAGGCTGTTCATGGCCTCTCTGTTTGGCGGGGGCAGCTGCACCACCGGATTTTCAGACATGGCCTGAACGATGGACAGGGGACTGTTGCCCGGATTATAAAAGGTTTTGATGATTTCGTTGATATTGTCAAAATAGTAGGCCAGAACAAAAAAACGGAGAGGAGATTTTACCTCGACAATATCGGTAATCTGCCAGGGCAGCACTGCCACCAGAGAGTCGGGACGAAGCGTATAGCGGCGATTGTTCAGAAGCAGGGTCCCCTCGCCGCTGTTTATCAGCCAGAACCGGGACATAGGGTGGATCAGAGGCGTAGTCGGCTCGGTCAGAAATTCAATATCAAAGCTGCAGATTCTATTTTCATCCTGTGCGGAGCAGTACAGACTCTGCATGGGAACGATTTTGGTCATGAATGGCTTGGCCCCTTTCCATCTTGATTTCTTTCTATTATATCGTAAAACAGGAGGGGCTGCAAATCCTATCGTGCGCTGTGTCCGCCAAATACGGCAAATTTCATAGTATCCAGTCTGGCGTCGATCTGGTTGATTTCTTCCTCTGTTAGCAGGACATTGCCTGCTTCAAAATTTTCTCTCAGCCGTTCCAGCCTGCGGGAGCCGGGGATCGGAATGATGAAGGGCTTTTTTGCACAGCATCCAGGCTAGGGAGATCTGGCCCATGGAAGCATGTTTTTCCTCGGCCAATTGCGCCAGGAGCTTTAATAGGGCGCCGGCCTTTTCGTAACCCTCCCTGGTGTACTGGGGCATGTCGGACCGGTAATCCTGCTTGTCGGTAAAGGTGGTTGCCGGCGTATATTTCCCGGTGAGAAAGCCGTTGGCCATAGGGGAGAAGGCTACGAAGGATACGTTCAGTTCCTCGCAGGCGTTAAACAGGACCTCATGGTCTCGGGCCATCATGGAATAGCGGTTTTGGATTGCCGTGACCGGACAGACGGCATTGGCACGGCGCAGATATTCTTCGGTTGCTTCGGAGATGCCCCAGCAGCGGATTTTGCCCTCCCGGATCAGCTGCGCCATGGTATCGGCCACGGCCTCCGGTTCCACATTGGGGTCGATTCGGTGCTGATAGTACAGATCTATGTAATCGGTCCCCAGTTTTTTCAGGCTGCCTTCCACACTTTTGCGGATGGTCTGCGGGCTGCTGTCCAGCCGGAGCGTCCGGTCCGCGTTGTGGCTGACTCCCATTTTGGTTGCAAGGATTACCTTATCCCGAATCCCTTTGACGGCGTCTCCCACGAGCTCTTCGTTGCAGGAAATGGTGCCGTCTGCGTTTATGCCGGTATAGGACTCTGCCGTATCGAAGAAATCATATCCCATTTCCGCTGCTTCCCGCAGTATTTTTACGGCGGCATTTTTTTCCGTGGGACTCCCGTAGGCGTGACTGAAGCCCATGCAGCCAAGGCCAACCGGGTTTACGTATAATTCGCTGTTTCCTAATCTTCTTTTTTTCAATTTCACAACCTCCTGCTGATCCTAAACAGTCATTACCCGTTAAGTATAAGGCGGCGGGGGGAGAGGGAGAAGTCTCCTTTTGGAAAGAAGTGTATACCGGAGGGTATATGCTGATGGATTTTTTTCGGGAAATATAGTAAAATCAGTGACAAAGACAGGAAGCAGGAATGGTGGAGAGAGAAAATGAACGACTGGTTTACGGTGGATGCCATCGACAAGGATACATTTGTTATCAGTGAATATCGTCATTGGGAGGAGACGCACTGCTATCTTCTGAATGGAACGCAGCGCAGTCTTCTGATTGATACAGGACTGGGGATCTGCGATATTTCCCAGGTGACGGCAAAGCTTACGGACAGGCCGATTACGGCCGTTGCTACGCATGTTCACTGGGATCATATAGGCGGACATAAATATTACCCCGATTTTTATGCCCACGAAAGGGAGCTGGAATGGCTGAACGGCGGTTTTCCCCAGTCTGTTGAAACGGTGCGTACATATGTGACGGAGCGCTGCGATCTGCCGGAGGGCTTTGATATCAATGCCTATGAGTTTTTTCAGGGAACGCCGTCAAGGGTGCTGCAGGGCGGAGAGGCGCTTGACCTGGGCGGGCGCTGTATCCGGGTTTTGCACACGCCGGGTCATTCGCCGGGCCATATGTGCTTTTGGGAGGAAGACCGGGGCTGCCTTTATACCGGAGATCTGATTTACAAGGACACGCTTGCTGCCTGGTTTCCTTCCACGGACCCGCAGGCCTATCTGGAGTCTCTGGAGCTGGTGGCGCAGCTTGGAGCACGGAGAATCTGTCCGGGGCATCATTCCCTCGCTGTTACGCCGGAGCTGGTTATTCAGGTCAGGGATGCTTTTCGGCAGCTGAAGGAAGAGGGGAAGCTCTGCCATGGCAGCGGAATGTTTGATTATGGAGATTTTGCGGTGCTGCTGTGAGCAGGCTTTGCAGAGAGGAGGAGAGGTTATGAGCCAGCTTTTTGATAAAACGGGCAGGGGCGGCTGTCCGGTTTGCTCTGCCTGGGAGAGCCGGCTGCTGGAGGCAGGCAAAGACCCTCGCAGAGAGTATATGCCGATTATCGAGATGTTCCAGGAACTGGAGCGCCGGGGCGTTGTGGAGCTGTTAGCGGGGGACTGTCCGCTGGAAGAGGCGGCCCGCGTGCTGGAGGCAGAGCAGCATTATACGGTCTGCCATTATCTGCAATGTAAATCATGCGGGGCGGTCTATTTTGTGGGCGCCTGTATCCGGGGTACCCCGATTTACCGAAAAGTAGACCGACTGGATTGGGACAAAATCAGGCGTCAGCTCTGGGGACGGTGCGGAAGCGTTGATCTGTCGGGTGGAAATAAGCTCTGAAGTTGGGTATTTTTTATATTTTCCTAAAGAAAATATAAATTTTTCATAAAGTTTGTTTAAAATGTGAATTGAGCTTGCCGCAGGTTTGTGATAGGATATTATTGTTTTCAGTCACACGGGACAGGGCAGAGAAATGGCCATGTCCCGATCAATTTTCATTCAAATAACGGAGGATGAATATGGAAAAGTTCTTTAAACTGAAAGAAAACGGGACAACGGTGGGAACAGAAATTATGGCTGGCTTGACGACGTTCTTTGCCATGTCCTATATCATCGTAGTAAACCCCAGCATTCTGTCGCAGTCCGGTATGGAGTGGGGCGCTGTATTTCTGGCGACGATCATTGCGTCCATCATCGGAACGCTGGTCATGGGGCTGGTGGCCAATGTGCCTTATGCCCAGGCGCCGGGCATGGGACTGAATGCGTTCTTTGTGTATACAGTTTGCTTTGGTCTTGGCTTTACCTGGCAGCAGGCGCTTTCCATGGTATTTATCTGCGGTCTGCTGAACATTCTTCTGACGGTGAGCAAGCTGCGCAAATATATTATCAAGTCGATTCCTGTCAGCATGCAGAATGCTATCGGAGGCGGTATCGGTATTTTCGTGGCCTATATCGGCTTCCTGAATGTGGGCATCGTTAATTTCGATGGAGGAGTTCCCGCTCTGTCCACATTAAATCAGCCGCAGTTCTGGGTTTTCCTGATTGGTATGCTGATCAGTGTGGTGCTGTTAATCAAGCAGGTAAAGGGAGCGATTCTGATTTCCATTATTTTGACAACCCTGATCGGTATTCCATTCCATGTGACTACGCCTTCGGATACGGTCAGCTTTACGGAGGCCTGCCAGGCTCTGCCCAGCACCTTCCTTGCTATTTTTAAGGAGGGCGGCATTACAAGCCTTTTTTCCGATCCGGCCAAGCTGCCTCTGGTGCTGATTACCATTTTCTCTTTCAGCATCTCTGATACCTTTGATACCATCGGTACCTTCATTGGAACGGGACGCCGCAGCGGTATATTCAGCGAAGAGGATGAAAAGATGATGGAGAGCGGTTCCGGCTTTAAGTCCAGACTGGATAAGGCCCTGTTTGCCGATGCTACGGCTACCTCCATCGGCGCGCTCTTTGGCACATCCAATACTACCACCTTTGTGGAGAGCGCTTCTGGTATCGGCGTGGGCGGACGTACTGGCCTGACCTCTGTGGTTGTGGCGATCTGCTTTGCCCTGTCTGCTTTCCTGGCCAGCTTTGTCAGCGCCGTACCCTTTGCTGCTACGGCTCCGGCCCTGGTACTGGTAGGCGTGATGATGACTTCTTCCTTCAAGGAAATCGAGTGGAACAATCTGGAGGAGGCCATTCCGGCTTTCTTCGCAGGCATCTTTATGGCTCTGTGCTACAGCATTTCTTACGGTATTGCCGCCGGATTTATCTTCTACTGCATCGTCAAAATCTGCAAGGGCGAGGCCAAGAAGATCCATCCGATTCTGTGGGTATGCACCGGCCTGTTTGTGCTGAACTTCGTGCTGCTGGCTTTGCTGTAATTGGTTCTGTATAAAAAAGCCAATATGAAAAAGAGGGCGTTTCGGAAAGGAGATTTCCGAGATGCCCTCGCTTTTTTACTTTATTTTGCCTGGAAAGGAACTACGCCTTCCACTGCCTGAGCTGCGCTGATTACGGCATCGTTGTGATCGATATCAATCAGCTGGTAACGGTCGTTGCCCATGTGAAGCTCTTTCATATAGGTCAGCTGGCGCAAGCCGTGACGGCTTTCGATACGTTCCACCAGATCCTTATGATCCTCCGCCTTCATGGCGTAAACCAGATCGATGCAGGCCTGGTCGACGGCCAGAATATCCAGGGAGGCCACAATTCCTACATCAGGCGTTACTACCGGCATGGCGGCAGTGCCTTCGCAGTCACAGGATACGGACATGTTGCGCATCACATTGACAAAGGTAATGTGTCCGGCGAACTGATCTGTAACAGCCTTGGCGGATTCCGTCATCCGTTCCATGAATTCTTCCTTGGCAATATCCCACATGTCCGCGGAACCGGGAGTAGTGTGGATCATAGCCTTTCCGATCCGCCCGTCGGCGCAGCCGATGCCGATGTTTTTGCCGGACCCGCCGAAGCCTCCCTGCGTATGGCCTTTGAAATGGGTCAGTACAAAGAGCGAGTCATAGTTCAGAATGTTTTTTCCCATAGACATTTCTGTAAACCATTTGCCGTCTTTGACCGGCAGCATCACCGTGCCGTCTTCATCCATAATATCCACCGGACAAAAGGTCCAGCCGTTGACCTTAAGAGTCTCCCTGTGCTTTTCGGTTGTATAGCGGTCTCCTTCATAGTAGGTATTGGTTTCTACGATAGACGCCTCCGGAAGCTCGGATTGAACCAGGTTCTCCACCCAGGGGCGGGGGATGATGTTGGGGCCGTGCTGCTCACCGGTGTGAAGCTTGATGGCTGTTCTGCCGGTCAGAGGCTGTTTTACGCGCTGGAAAATTCTGCGCAGTCCTTCGGCGGACAAATCCCTGGTGAAATAGACGATGGATTCCCCGCCGGTGCGTGCATCGTAAGGGATGTAGAGATCTCCTCCCAAACCGGGTTTTACGTTCTGTTTTTCCATTTCCTTCTCCTTTCTGCCCGCTGCAATGCGGGAGCTGTTATGTATATCATACTCCATAGAGTATACTTGAAGTCAAGTCCAAATTATAAAGCAGGCAGCTTTTGGGGAAATAAGCAACAGAAAAAGTCCATTGAAACAATTCAATAAAACATTCAAAGAGCGGCTCTCTCCGGCAGAAAGAAAATGACAGAAGAATAATCGAATGATATAATAGAGACAAATGTGGAGACATAAGATGAAGAGGCTATTATTGCTGCTCTCGTTCCTGATTGGGAGATTTATACGGTCTTATTTTTTGAGCGGCGTGCTTTTTCCACAGGCTCAGACCGCGTTAAGTACAGGGACTGTGAAGGTCTGTTTGTGCTGGAGAATGTCTTTGAAGAAGGTCTTTAAGGGGGCGTCAAGGTGAAGGTTACAGGGACGAAGGCGTACGTGCAGGTTGAAGACGACAGCGGAAACATCGCAAGGTTTGACGGGGAAGTCTGCCTTGGGAGTTTTTATGCGGATGCCGATTCGATCCAGTGGATCTGCCATGAGGGAGATGCTACGGACAAGGACAGGCTTGACCTGATCTATCGGGCCACCCGGTATGGAAAGGATTGCGGAGAAAAGGTACTCTTTTTTGAGGATGGTAAAGTCCTGTTTGAAACGGAACTGAGACTGAAAACGGAAGTATACTGGGCAAAATCCTATTTTGTCATTGTAGCCGTGGCAATTGTTTCTCTTGTTTTCCCGGCGGTGCTGATTGCAGCGCTGGACGTTGCAGATCGGATGTTCGTTATAGTACTTGCCAGTATATCCGCTTTGCTGAGCAGTCCGTTTCTTGTCTGGGGATTCCGAATATGGCGGTTTCGAGTAACCGCTGAGGGGGATATCATAACTGTCAGCCCCACGGCAGGAAGAAAATATACCTTCTCTGTGAAGGAAGTGACCAGGATCATACGCAAGACCAAGACCGTTTCCAGCTGGGAAGAAATAAAAAAGCTCAAGGTATATACAAAAACCAGACATGTGTCATTGAATGAGAATATGACGGGAATCGAGGACATGGATGCATATTTAATGCGGCATATTAGTCCGGATAAAATCATAACGAAGAAAAGAAAATGACAGGAAAATAGCGGCACGGTATCTGCAAAAAGAAACCGAAGTCCGGCACGGTAAGATGGGGCTGCCGGAAGCGGCGCTGCGATGAGGAGACAGAGATGAAAACGATTGTAGTGGGAGACATTCATGGATGTTTCGCGGAATTTGAAGAGATCCTGCGAAGGACGGAGCTGGATGAGGACGGAGACAGACTGATTCTGATTGGAGATATCATTGACAGAGGGCCGGATTCCAGACTGGTGATGAATCGTGTCTGGGAATTACAGAAAAAGATGGGGGACCGTCTGGTCTATCTGATGGGGAATCATGAGGATTTGGCGGCGGAGGCATTGAGAACGGGAGACCGGCACCATTGGGACGCCAATGGAGGCGCCAAGACCAGGAGGAGCTTCTACCGGGCAGGAGACCGTTTTGACCGGTATTTTAGCTATATCAGCGAAAGACCGCTCTACTGCGAGACGGAGGCGTATATCTGCGCGCATGCAGCGGTTTCTCCTGAGGGACCAGAGCATACGGACCGCCAGACATTTCTCTGGGACCGGAATATTGCTTTCGGAAGTCCCTATAATGGAAAGCTTCTGATCTATGGCCACACGCCGATGAAGGGGGTTATCCTGCGGGATGAGACAGGACGCGGCGAGACCATTTGCGCCGGCTCGCGCCTTCATCTGCCCCGTACGGGAAGCATTTGCATTGATACGGGCTGCGTGTATGGCCACAGTTTATCCGCTCTGGTCATTGCAGACGGAATGCTTCGGGTGGAGGCTGTGGAATACGGGAGCGTTGAGGCGAGAAGACGCTGAGAAATGGAAAAGCCCATGAGGCTGCAGGATGCGATGCAGCGGAAAACCGGGAGGAGGGAAAAACAACATGAAGGTCTGCGTGCTCGATCTGGGAGGTACTTTTATCAAGGCCGCCATGATGGATGAAACGGCGCAAATCTGGGGTCGGTGGAAGACGCCGTCGCCCACAAAGGACTGGGAAAGCCTGGCCGGAGCGCTGGATGCCTATATCGGGGGGCATCTGGACGAGGCAGAGGGAATCGCTATAAGTATGCCCGGCAGGATAGACCGGGAGAAAGGAATTGCCCATACCGGCGGTACCTTCCAATTTATCCGTGATTTGCCGGTGAAGTCAATTCTGGAGGAGAAATATCAGCTGCCGGTGTCGGTGGACAACGATGGAAAATGTGCGGCGAGTGCGGAGAACTGGCTGGGAGCATTGAAGGATGTGGCAAACGGTCTGGTTTATGTGATTGGAACCGGTGTCGGGGGCGGCATCATATTGAACCATCAGGTGGTCCGGGGCGGACATTTTGCCGCAGGAGAACTGAGCTTTCCCATGGTCGATATGGCGGGCGGCACAACCTTCGTCAATTCGGCGGCCGCGCATTTGGGGATCGGAGCCCTGCTTCACAGCTATCAAAAGCAAACCGGCTGTCCGGAGGAGATCGACGGGGTTGAGTTTTTCCGCCGCG
>CALWLM010000109.1 GCA_944381515.1 uncultured Lachnospiraceae bacterium
AATCTGCGCTGGAACTGCTTTTTCTGTTCTGGGGTAGGCATTTTCGCAGGGTCCAGAGCGTATTCCTCCGCCTTTCGAGTCCAATATTCCTCCTCGTCTTCCTCTTCGTCAGACAGAACCGCTCGGATCAGAGATTCCTGATAGTCCTTCAGGTCCTTTTTTGCCATCAGGTTTTCTTCCAGACCGTCCGTTTCTTTCTTCATTCAACACCTCTTCATAATATAGGGCGGCCTTCCGGCGCGCTCTGGACATATAGACTCTTACATTTCCAGTCTTGATTCCCAGCTTGAGCCCGATCTCTTTGTCACTCAGACCGTTTTTATACTTTTCAATCAGAAGTGCCAGGTCTCTCGGCTCCAACTTGGCCAGAACTGCGTTAAGACGACGTCTGTCCTCTTCAATCTGCGCCGCTCTCATATAACGCTCCTCTGGTGTCAACTCACTGGAGGGAAGCTGGGTATAATCGTCGCTGTCCATAGAACAAAGAATTTTATTCTTGGTTCTCCTCCTCCCCTCATCAATCGCAACACTGCGCATTGCACTGTACATATAGGACAATCTCTGTCCCATAGTCTTGTTTTTCAGTCTCTCCACATAGATGACCATTCTCAGGAATCCCTCCTGAATCAAATCCTCACGCTCGTCCTGATTTAACTGGTTTCCCAGCACCTGACTGATCGCATAGGCCGCCATCCCGTGTCCTTTTTCATACAGCTCTGTAATAATTCGTTTTGCCTCATCATCATCTAAGACAGCGTCTCTTTCGTATGACATAACAGGTCCCCCTAGCTTCTATAGGTTGTTTGTAGTTATTTCTTCCACTCATCTCACCTACATAAAACCGCACCGCACCGTTCACAGCTCCCATCATCTGATGAAGGGAAATCCGATATATTATAGAGCTGTGGGGCTGACACACCATAGGGAACCATTCTGTTATGCTCTTGCTGTCGCTGTCCGCCGTGGCCAACACCCATAACTGCGCTGCGGCAATATGACCTTAAGATACAACAGCTGCAGGCTGTATCCCGGCAAAAAGTCTAAACTTTCTCCGTTTTCTATTTTTTTCTAAGGCATCTCTCATTAAATAAAAACGGGGAAACGTGCCGAATGTAACAGTCTTATCTGTTTTGATATATATTTTGATATTTGCATTTATATCATCATTTTAATATCGGCATTTCAACATCAGTATTCTTGCTTTAAGAGAGCCGAATTATCACGGTACTTCCATCCCAGGACACAGACCCGGTCTCCGGCCAGCAAGGCATAGACGCTGCTCTCTCGCGGCCTGCATCTGCGGCATCCTGGGAAATTAATTGATATTCATAGCCCAGTGTCTGCCATAGGCCCAGAATCCGCTCCGATGAACCATATGGTTTGTCACTGTCCCACTCATAGAAGGACCAGCCAATGGTCTCTCCTCTCACCATTTCATCTGAGAAAGCCGGCGTAATCTGTCCCACAAGCTGAACCGGAACATTCTGCGGCGCACCTGTCTGCCTTATCGCCTCGACCATGGCCTCACTCAGCGCGCATTCCTGCCGGTATACATTATAAGCCGTGTAGGTTAACCGAAGGGTCTGTCCCCCCTGCACAGCTCCAAAAAGGAGAGCCACCGCGCAGGCCGCCGCTGCTAAAGCCATCGAAGAATGTCTCTCTCTTTGCGGGCGCAGCTCCTCCGCCAGCCTAAAAGCAAGAAGAATCAGATAGCACCAGCCAAAAGCGATGACAAAAGCCAGGGCCAGCTGTGCTCTCACCTGATCTGCACCTCCCAGATACAGCGGAAGCAGAAACGGCGACAGATATAATATCACGCCTGCAATCAAATAAGCTGAAAAACCAGGCGGCGCCTTTCGTCCCGCTTTCTTACCAGATAACAGACTTATACCTAAGATAAGTATTGTGCCCACAGCCGCCGTCAGATACGCCAGGGTATAGTGCACTCCCTGTCCCAGCAGAATCTGTTTTCCATAGTGAAAAAGCTCTCTCAGGCACTGCGAAACCGGCTGACTTCCCCACTTAACCATTCCAGCCACATACGCCGTGGATTCTACAGAACCTGTCGATACGTACAATCCAACCATAGCCGCCGCCCTGCTCAGGAGAAAACCAACGGCAAAAATAAGCACATTCAAAACGCCCAGCCGCCACCAAAAACCCGCTTTCCGTTCTTCTCCTTTATAGCGGTCAAAATACAAAAGAAACATACCCGCGCAGACAGCAATATACAGCGCCATCAGAGATTGATACGAAGAAAAACTCCAGGCCATTAAAATAACTGCCGCCGCCAGGTACACAGGACGCCTGTTCCACAAGGCCGTAAAAGTAAGCAGACAGGCGGCGAGGCATATCAGCATGGCCCAGGCAATCTCCATACTTTGCAGAAGAAAGTGCAGCTGTTCTGTCAGTGCCGGATGGGTAAGAAACAGAAAGGGAAACGCCCAGACAAATGGCTTCTTAAGCGCAGCTTGGATTCCTGCATTCCGTCCCCTTTTTTGTTCTGCTTCCGCTGCATTTAATATTTTTCCCGCCGCAGCAGCCATCAGAATGCAAAATAACACCAGAAAAACAACCGTTCCAACAATCTCTATTTCGTAATGGAAGGAGGTTTGTCCAAATAAATATTTGCTCAACACCAACCCCGGCCGCTCATGATAAAGCCAGGAGGTCAGCATCCGCTCCGGGGTGTTAATCATCATCTCGGTATCGATTGAGATACTCCTGAAAATCAGCCGTGAAATAAAAGGTGAAAGGCAAAGCAAAGCGATCGTACCAGAGCCTATCAGCCCTGCTGTTTTCAGCTTTCGTTTTTTCTTGATATCATCTGAATTCTTCATTTTAGTTACTCCTTTTCCAGACAAATCCATTGTATCAAGAGCCGAAATCGGTGTCAAGACAACAGAAAAAACCAAAGGCTGTACTTCATCTGGGTACTTTCTAATAATATGTCCACGTCAAAAGCGCCGTCACAGGTTTCCCCGCACGGCGCCCCTTTACTGCTTCCTATTCTTCTCCCTGCCTGAAAACACTTTTTGCCTACACATTTACGGAGAATCCTGATGCGGCACTAACTGCGCCAGGCTGCGGACTGAGCAAAGCACATGTTCTTTAAAAGAATCCGGCATAGGGGATACGTAGAGTGTAATCTCTGAAGTCAGAGGGTCCATGACAGCATGGTCTGTCATATAATCATACAGAAGATATTCTACTCCAACCCCCAGGACCTCCGCTATACGCAGAAGATTCTCCACGCTGCTCATCGCCGTGCCAGTTTCGCACCGGCTGATGCAGCTGACCGACACATGGAGCTGTTCTGCCAATTCCTCTTGCGTAATCCCTTTCAGCTTTCTGGCTGCCTTTATCCGCGAACCAATTAATTTTTTAAAATCCGACATAATGTCCCTCCAGATAACATAAGTGTAACAACATTATGTTGGATTTAACATAGACCTATTCGCCTTCTCTATTGATTAAAACGCCTTCTTATTCAACCCACTCGCCCTCCGCCAGAACATATTTCCTGAACATGAGCGGAAAGAGCGTCAATGAAAGCAGCATTGCCAGGCTCTTCTGTCAACTCTCTTCCAAAAATCTCATTCAGCAGCTCACGATCTCCATTATTCCAGATCAGATGCTTTATGGTGCGTATGTTTCGCTCCGCACAGCTGATATTTACGTGAAAGTGTGCAGCCACTTCTACATACAGCCCTTTACATACGTGGGTTAGCAGTTCCGATTCCTCCATAACTTTGATGATGCCGTAGCCGGTAAACCAAAACCCCTTGTAGGAGCCGTTAGCTCCCAGACGCCGCAGCAGTTTTTGTGCTTCCTTCTCAACATCCGTCATTTGTAGACCCTCCAAATTCATAATATAGTCAATTTTCTGCCCGACCGTTATATGACTTACCCATAATCAAAGAATGTCCCTTTTTTCCCTGATTTGTTTCGGGATCTACCCCCTACCAGTTATAAAATTAGACAATTCTCACTATTTTTGCAATATAAATAATTCGCAAATTTAGACATAATGTGTCGAAAAATGTCGAATTCCCCCTTTTGCTTCTCCTCTTGCTTCTCCTCTTGCTTTTCCTTTTTCCTTTGCTTTGTGCCTGTCTTTCTCCTGCTCCGAAATAAAAAACAGCCGGCTGTTTGTTTTGCCGGCCATTTTTCGCTGCTTTCGCTGTTTATAGTTTTTAACTTTCTTCTTCTGTCTCAAGCAAGTAATTTGTCAAAGCACGAATGAATTCGGTATTAGATAATTTCTCCGGCCGCAATCCGCCGAAGACCTCTTCCAGAAACTCAGGTTCTCCTCTTTTACCGACTAATTGCTTAATCGTGCGAATATTTCTCTCCGCGCTGCCAGGACTTACATGAAAATGACTCGCTATCTCCACATACAGACCTTTGCTGATATGGGTAAGCAATTCCGGGTCTTCCACTACCTTTGCAACTCCAAAAGAGGTAAACAGAAATCCCACATATGTCCCGTCGATTCCCAGACGCCTCAACAGCCTTTTCACTTCTCTTTCCATGTCTTTCATTTATTTGACCTCCATCCTGAATTTATAATTCCCACATTACCTACCCAAAATAATAAACGAAATAAAATCTGTTTTGTATCAGCATTTGATAACTATCCTTTAAAAGTCTTAGTGTATCAGCAACTTTTTATGATTCAAAGAGCGGAATCCGCCTTGTCTCATAATTTATTTGCTTATATATAACCACATCTGGTTTTCGACGGAATCCGTCACAAATTGACCGGCCGCAATTGCAAAACCGTACCAAGCTGGTATAATTAAAATTAATTCAATCAAAGTTAATTTGAGTTAAACCCCTTATGACAATTATACATATAAAGAGGTCCCCATGATGAAAAAGCCTGCCGCCTCTGCCAGAGGAAATACCATCTCCAACCGCCTGCTGAGCTGTTTTTTGGTCAGCACATTGATTCCCACTGTTCTGATCACAGTCCTCCTCTGCCTGCGCTTCGACAGGCTCTACCGGCGCAGCGCTGTAGATCAGATGCAGGTATCCCTGGCTCTCATCGGCGACTATGTCAACTCCTATCTGGATGAAGTCGGTACCATCACCGGAGCCCCTTACTATCACAGCTATTTTTCCTCTCAAAAATCCATCCGCCCGGAAGATGCAGATTATCTGAATGAGGTCAACGAATTTCAGACCGAAATGGAAGCTCTGCTGGGTCTGACCACCTATTCTCACTCAGATATTTCCGATCTGATTATCTGGTCTGACGGCCAGTACCTGTATCAGTCTCTCTACCATGAGCTCTGGTACTTCCCTGCCAATATGGTTATGGAGGAACAACCCTGGTATGACCGGGCGCTGACAAGCGATGGCAGTCCGGTCTTTACCCCTTTAAGCGCTATGGAAGATACGACTGGGGAGGGAAATCAGGAAGAAGATACCATCGATACATCCTCTTTTTTCATTACCCGCAAAATACGCAACCTGCGCCAACCGGAACAGGTGAATCTGGTTATATTAAATCTGACGTCCCGTCATTTTGATACAGAGCTGACAGACATGAATCTTTTGTACAATTCTTTTGTTCTGCTCACCAATGAATACGGGGAACTGATCTACTCCAGCAAGCCGCTGACCTCCCAGGCACTTGAAGAAGCCATGGCCGGAACAGATTTTGGCTATGATGGCAGCCGCTGGAGCAGTCTCCGCACCACTGTGGCAGACTTTCCTCTGACGGTACATGTAGTCTACTCCCTGGATGATATCGGGCGTCACACAGCCGCCTTGATTTTCAGCGCAGTATGTATCTATCTGGCCGGCCTCTGCCTGGCCTTCATACTCTTTCGCCGCTATAACCGCTGGATCTCTCATTCCGCCCACAATCTTCTGGCCACCTTCTCCGAACTGGAAAGCGGCAACCTGGATGTCCGCTGTTCCCCAGTGGATGTGGAAGAGTTCAACCAGATTGGCAGCTCTGTCAATCAGATGATTGAAAAGCTCAATGAAAAAATCAAAAATGAGTATCTGATGACCATTCAGCAAAAGTCCATTGAACTATACGCTCTCCGGTCTCAGATCCAGCCGCACTTTCTGATTAACACCATATACTGCTTCATCACCCTGAATCAAATCGGGGAAACCGACAAACTAAACGCGGCCTTTTATAACCTGGCCCATCTGCTGCGCTATGTCCTCAGCCGCGAATATTACACCACTCTGGGGCAGGAAAAGGATTTTATTGAGGATTATTTAAAGCTGCAAAAACTGCGCTTTGGAAACCGGCTTTCCTATGAAATCCAATGTCCTGATGAACTGAACTCCATTCGCATTCCCAGACTTTTGCTGCAGCCTCTGGTGGAAAATGCCATCATTCACGGCATAGAACCCAGCGAAACTCCCTGTCTCTGTTCCATCCGCATCTTCCGGTCCAACGGCCTGCTGCATCTTCTGGTGGAGGACAATGGCGTAGGCTTTGATCCAGAGGAACTGGAACGCAAATCAGCCGAAGCTGCTCGCACAGCTTTTCGTCCGGACCCCGGCGCCTCTATGCCAGCGGCCGACTCTGCCGCCGTTCCCGCCCACAAGACCTCAGTAGGGCTGTACTATGTTCGGGAAAGGCTGAAAATCTGGGCCGAAGGCGCAGTCTTAAGCATCCGGTGCGAGGAAGTCACCCGGGCAGAAATCACCATTCCAGAGGAGGTAATCGATCATGAAGCTGCTGATCGTTGACGATGAACCATTGATCCACGTATCTATTGAATTCTGCCTGCGGCAGCTGGGCGAGACACAGCTGCAGGTCCTTCATGCATACAATGGTTCGGAAATGCTGGCCTGTATGGAGGAAAATCGCTCCATTGATATAGCCCTCGTAGATATCCGCATGCCTGGCACCGACGGCTTGGCCGCTATCGCCTCCGCCAGACCCCAATGGCCTCACACGCATTATTACATCATGAGCAGTTTCAGTGAATTTGAGTATGCCCGGGAGGCCATCCGTCTGAGCGTCACAGAATATCTTCTCAAGCCTCTTGCACCGGAGGACCTGGCACGGGTTCTCTCTCAAGTGCGGGAAAAACAGGCCGGCCAGGAAAAGCAGGTCCGCGACAGCTTTCGCAGCTGGCTGGAAAGCGCTCTCCACCACCGGGATGTAAGCTACCTCTATGCCAGCGGCTACCATACTGCCATCGTTCTCCTGACCTGTGACAGCAATCAGGAGGACGTGCTATTTTGGGTGCCTCCTTTTGTAACGGCACATCATTCCCGGATTCTGTCTCTCCCCTGCCACGAAGGGACTCTGCTGCTGATCTATGCAGGAGAGCCTGGATTGATCCACGAAATTCTGGGCAGTATACCCAAAAAAGGTTATCCGGCCGGCATCTCCGTCTTTGTCTCCTCCGTCTGCCGTGACCCGGCCAAAATGTCTGCTCAGCTGCATCAAATCCTTGACCTGTCTCCGTACCGCATTTTCACCGGTATCGGTATCCGCTATGATTTGGCCGCCATGGGTGAACCTGCGCTGCATACTCTGGACACAGCCAGACAATGGCTGGCCCTGCGGGACAGTTATTTTGAGCAGCAATACACTGCTTATGTATCTCTGTGCGCCCGCCTTCTTCCGTCTCTGGATAAGGAGATTCCTCTGCAGCAGCTTGTTCATCTGTCTGCCTTTATTCAGGCCATGACCGGCAGCCCCTCTTCCGTACCGGCCGAGCCGCGCAGTTTGAAGCAAGCTCTTTTAGACGCTGAGAAAGAGCTTCTGGGACAGCGCAAGAACACGGACAAGATGGATGCCGTTCTGGCTTATATAGACCAGAATTTCACCCGCAATATTTCCATTGCCGATCTGTCGGCTCAATTTGACCTGACCCCCAACTATCTGAGTACCTTGCTCAAAAAGAGGCTGGGCATCAAATTTACCGATTACCTGACCGGCCTGCGCATCGCTCTGGCCAAAAAGCTTCTTCTGGATACGAACCGCTCCGTAAAAGAGATTACGGAACAGGTAGGCTACTACAGCCAGAGCCATTTCACCAAAATTTTTACTGATAAAGAAGGCTGTACTCCCGCAGATTTTCGCGAGCACAGAGGCAATATACCGCCAAAATTCTGAATATATGCCTGCGCCCTAAAGGGCTGGCCTCGCGCTGCAGGCGCGGCGGTCCCTTGCCCGGCGTATCACGCAAAAAGGGAGGTCTCCCTTCGGCAGAGCTGCCGTCTGCACGGGAAGACCTCCTCTTTATTATTTCCGGTTATAATTTGCTTTAATGCTACCAGAACACTTAGATAACCATTCAATATCTGCAAATTACTCGTAGAAAGCTCCGGCCTCTTCATACATATGCTCTACGGCCTCCTCCGGAGACATGCCGCCGATAATGCACTCCTGCACATACTTTCCGACTACATTGTCCTTGATCTCCGTATAGCTCTCGTCGAAGGGCATTTCCACAAAGTAATCCAGCTGTTCCACCGCCACATCCAGATAAGGGTACTGGGCCAGCATCTCCTGATAGATATCGGAATTAAGGGCCGCGTCGCTGGTAGGCAGGTATCCGGTGCCGGCGGCATATTTGCCCGCCACATCACCGCTGCACATATACTTCATGAACTTCCATACGGCCTCCTCTTCCTCTTCGCTCATGCCGGAGAAGGCTACCAGATTGGAACCGCCGGGAATGGCCGCATAGGTCACATCCTTCGGGATATAGGCAACGCCCACCTCGAAATCGCTGTTGTCTACCAGGCTTCTGTACTGAGCGGAACTCTGCATCGTCATTGTGCAGACGCCGGCCATAAAGGCATTGCGCAGGGCGGAGTTGGAAGCATAGTCGTCGCCCTCCGGCAGATACAGGGAGCCGTCCTCGATCATATCCAGCCACAGCTGCAGAGGCTTGGTGCCGGACTCGTCATGAAAGCCGATGTTGTTGCCTTCCTCATTATATACCTGGCCGCCTGCAGTCAGCATCAGGGCCAGATAGTACCAGGAATCGCCCAGAGGGCAGCCATAGCCGTAAACGCCGTCGCCGGTCATAGCCAGGGCCATTTCCCGCATCTCATCCCAGGTCTCAGGGGCGTGGTCGTAGCCCGCCTCCGTCAGCGCATCCACGTTGTAGTACAGAACCGGCACGCTTCTGCCGTTGGGCAGGGATACCAGCTGTCCCTCATAGTAGGAATAGTCCATCACGCCGGGATACAGAGCGTCCAGGTCAAATTCAGGATCATTTTCCGCGTAGGGCAGCAGATCCAGCAGCACGCCGGCAGAAGCATACATGCCTACGCGGGTGATCTCGATCTGCGCTACATGAGGCGCATTGCCGCCGGAAACGGCAGCCTGCAGCTTGGTGCCAGCGGTGGTATAGTCCCCCTGATAAATGGCCTCTACGTAGACCTCGTCCTGAGAAGCGTTAAACTCGTCTACGATCTCCTGAATCAGCTCGCCGGTTGTGCTTCCCATGGAGTGCCAGAATTCGATGGTCACCGCTCCTTCCGGAGCTTCCCCCTGCGCGCCTGTCCCCTGCGTCTCATCACCGCCGCCGGAACAGCCTGCAAGCAGCGTCATCGCCATAGCCATGGACAATAAAATTGCGATCCACTTTTTCATAGTTTCTCTCCTTTTTCCTTTTGTTTTTTGTGTTTGTTTCTCTTTCTTCATTTATATCTGAGCCCTGACAAAGCAGCAGGGTTCTCATTCCACTGTATATCCTTCTATACAGCTCACTGTTTCTTCGGTTTCTTTATTGCCGTATCAGCTCGGTAAGCGCCCGCCCCTGTGCCTGCGGCATCGCCGCTCCCAGCAGAGCGGCCCAGGTAGGCGCTTCGTCGATGAGATGTCCCTCCTCCAGAACCAGTCCCGGACAGATATGGGGGCCGGCCATATAAAAGGTGGGCTGAGGTCCCTTGACCGGCAGATGCCCGTGAGCCGATACGGAAAGCTTGTAATCGCTGTTATCCGTCGGCTGAATCGGCTCGCCTTCGCACTTATTTCCAAAGGATGTGCCCGGCCTTCCCTCGACAGCATATTCAAACGGTCCATCCAGATGCCATTTTTCCCGGAGTGTTTTTTTATCAAGAATCTGTTCGCAGCCGTATTTTTCATCGGCAGCCAGCTCATTTAAAATCTCCAGGACCTGGCTGCGGACTTTTTCGTCCGCCGGATCGTGCAGGACCACATGGCAGGATAAGCCTGCCGAATGACAATAGGCCTTCCAGCTTTTGACGCTTCCGTCCTCCGCCAGCTCGATCAGACCTCTCTCCCGCAGAATTACATTGGGATGAAAGACCTGCTTCACCGGCAAATGGCCGTGATCGCCCACCACCGCAAAATCCGTCTCCTCGTAAAGCCCCAGCCTTTTCAGCTGGCGGACAATCCGTCCAAAACGCTCGTCGCAGGAAAGAAGAGCCGCCTTCGCCTCCGGTGAAAAGCCTCCATGGCCATGCCTGGCATGATCCAGATAGGACAGATGGAGCATAACCACCTCCGGGCGGTGGGCCTCTATCACCTCCTGCAAGCACTGCACGCCGAATTCATCCAGCTCCGGCTGATATTTCCACCGCAAAAGATAGCGGTATTTGTCATAAAGCTTTTCCATTCCCGGCGAGCAGACCGTCAGGAAACGCGGGCGGGAATCCCCCGCCGGATCATCGGACCAGATCTCCGGAATGTTGTAGGCAATGTTTGGATCTGCGCCGGTCACAGGCCAGTTTACCACGCAGAACCGGTATCCCAGAGGAGCCGCTGCGTCGATTAACGTCGGAACCTTTAGCTCCTCCCGCCGCCAGTGCCACTGGGGATGGGGATTATCCACCTGCACCTTCTCATTGTGATAAATTCCATGGACGTCGGGATAACAGCCGGTGAGCATCGTCGCATGGGCCGCATAGGTCATGGCCGGATACACCGACCGCACCCGTTTCACCTGGGAGCCCCTTTGCAGAATTTCATAGAGGTACGGGCACTCCCGCAGCCAATCCATATCGTCGTAAAACAGAGAATCCACCGATAAGATAAACAGCCGCCGCATCGCACTTCCTCCTTATTTGATGCCCGAATACACAAAGGCATTGCGGATCTTCCGGCTGGCCACCACATAGAGTCCCAGCATGGGCAGTACCAGAAGAAGATTGCCTGCCATAATGATATTCCAGCGCTGCAGGGTGTCCGCATCCTTTAGCAGAGCGATTCCGATGGGCAGCGTCCGGTAAGCATCCTGGCTGGTCATAATGAGAGGCCAGAAATAATTGTTCCAGTTGGAGATAAAGGACAGCAGGCCGATCGTTACAAGGGCCGGCCGCACCATGGGCATCATAACCTTGAACATGATCTTTATGTCGCTGGCATTGTCCAGTTTCGCCGCCTCGATTACCTCTGACGGCACCTGCAGAAAATACTGACGCAGCATAAAAATACCGAAAGGATTGGAAATAAAGGGAATGATCAAAGCTACATACGTATCCATCAGCCCCAGATCGCTGAACATAAAATAAATCGGCAGGAAGGTAATCTGCATCGGGATCATCTGTCCCAGCATTACCAGGGCGAAAACCAGAGGCTTTGCCTTGTAATCATATTTGGAGAGGCTGTAAGCCGCCGGCACAATAATCAGATACTGCAAAAGCACCACGCTGACGCAGACGATCAGGGAGTTGACCAGATACTGTCCTACCGGTATGGTTTTAAACACCTCGGCAAAATTGCTCCACTGCGGACTTTCCGGCAAAAGCGACGGGGGATACAAAAGGGTCTCCCCCAGGGTTTTCAGCGCTGTGCTGATCATCCAAAAGAAGGGAAAAGCCATGACCACGATCAAAACCAGCTTTCCCACTATATCCAGGATGTTCAGGCCGCCATCCAGGACCTTGTTTCTCTCTTTCATGCTCTCGCCTCCTTATTGATAATACACTCTCTTCTTGCTGACCTTAAACTGCAGGAACGTAATGGCGCAGACAAAAATCAGCAGGATCACGCCGGCCGCGCAGGCCTGTCCCGGCTTGCCGTAACGGTAAGCATACTCATAAATATAGTAGACCAGCGTATTGGTCGAATTAAGCGGTCCGCCTCCGGTCATAATGCTCACGCTGTCAAACACCTTAAACGAGGAAATCGTCGCAACCACGGAAGTAAACAGAATCGTCGGCGAAATCATCGGCAGGGTGATTTTAAAGAAGGTGCGAAGCTTCGGCGTATCATCGATCTCCGCCGCCTCATATACATTGGAAGGAATATTCTGCAAAGCCGCCATAATAAGCAATACGTAATATCCCAGTCCTTTCCACACCATCACCAGGGCGATGGAGAAAAGGGCGGTATCCGGGGACGCCAAAAAGGTATAGGAGTCAAAGCCCAGGGCGTTCAGCACGGAATTTAAAAATCCCATTTTGGAGTCCATCAGCCATAAAAACAGGGTAGACACCGAAACCACTGAAATGATATGAGGCGTAAAGATAAAGGTCTGGGTAATATCATTCAGCTTTCGGTTCCTCTTTGAGTGAAGCCAGGAGGCGATGATCACCGCCAGCACGATGGTCAGCACCACCGTAATCAGCGTGTAGACCAGCGTGTTGGTGAGGACCTTGTGAAAATCCTCCGATTCAAACAGCGTCTGGTAATTTTCAATGCCCACAAAATCCGGATCCTTGGCAATCAGGTTGCCTCCGAAAAGGGAACGGTAAATCAGGTAAATCAGAGGGTAAACGGTGAAAACCACCAGAAGGATTACCGCAGGGGCCGCCAGAATGTATCCCATCAGCCGTTCGCGCTTTTCATTCTTTCCATAGGCCGGCCGTACAGCCGTTTTTTCTCTGCTCATGCTTTCCCCTCCCCAAAGGCTGCGGCAACCGCTTTTTTCTCTTCCTCGCCAAAGGGCAGCCGCATTGTATCCGCCCCAAACAGATACATGCTGTCGAATTTTACTCCTACCATCAAAATTGCCCCGTCTTCCACGTCATCCTCGCTCTTGCACATAATGACGCCGTAAGGCGTATCCAGGGAATAAATAATCTCGGAACCCAGCATTTCCTTGGTCTGCACCGAAGCAGGGATATTGATTCCTTCCCCCTCTTCCATGGTATGCAGCCGCACCTTCTCCGGACGGAAGCCCAGCTTCATCCCCTGCGGCAGGCGGCCGTCCAGGATATTGGTCTGGGGGGTTCCGACAAACTGGGCGGTGTAGATGCTGTTAGGATTATGGTACAGCTCCTTGGGGCCAGACTGCTGCACAATCCTTCCTTTATCCATCAGCACGATATCATCCGCCATGGACATGGCCTCCACCTGGTCATGGGTCACATAGACAAAGGTGGTTCCCATTCTCTTATGCATGTTGATCAGCTCCACACGCATCTGCGCCCTCAGCTTGGCGTCCAGATTGGAGAGAGGCTCGTCCATCATAAAAACCTTGGGGTCTTTAACCATGGCGCGGGCCAGGGCCACTCTCTGGCGCTGGCCGCCGGATAAATTGGCCGGTTTTCTTTTCAGGTACTCGGTCAGGCCGACAATCTCGCATACATCGTGAATCCGTTTCTTTCTTTCGTCCTTGGGAACCTTCTTATTGACCAGGCCAAACTCAATATTCTCCTCTACTGTCATAGTAGGATACAGAGCATAATTCTGAAATACCATGGAGATATCTCTCTTGCCGGGCGCCACATCGTTGACTCTCTGCCCGTCGATCAGCACATCTCCCTCCGTCACCGTCTCCAGGCCGGTAATCATACGCAGAGTGGTGGATTTTCCGCAGCCGGACGGTCCCACCAGCACGGTGAAGGAGCCGTCACGAATCTCCAGATTGAGATTTTCGATCACCACTTCGTTTCCATAGGCTTTTTTCACATTTTTCAATGATATTGAACTCATCTCGTCCCTCCCTCTGTATGATAACAGCCCCGCATTCTTCCGTCGGACCTGCCTTGTTCCTTTCTTCTGGCCTCAGTATAACACCGCAGGAAGTTCCGCGGGATTCCGCTTTTCTCGAATCCCTTTGCTTGATTCTACAATTTTTCAGCCGCAAATAAGAGCATACTTTTTTTAACTTGTATCTCTGTTTTCTTTTTATTCTTTTATCAGAATTATATTGTTCTCTGTTTATTTTGTATTTTTTTATTTAACAGTCTTTTTTCGGATTTTCTGTAATATCTTTGTAAAGCCAGAGTAAAAAGCTTTGGCTCTCTATGCCAATCTTTCAAAATCAAATCCTTTCTTTGTAGAAATCGGCAACATAATCATAGAAGAACACAAAATCTCCCTCCTTCCGTTACTGATATACTACCGGTAAAAGCAAAAAAAGAAATGGAGGACCCTATCATGAAATACAACAGCGCCCTGAGAATCCTCCCTCTCAATGGAGTTGCAAATGCCAGAGATCTGGGCGGTCTGCCATTACCGGGTGGGCGGGAAATACGAAAGGGATGCCTGATCCGCACCGGCAGACTTTCAGACATGACAGAGCGGGATTTTCATATATTAGAAGAGAAATACAAGGTAACAGAGATCATAGATCTGCGCAATGAACAAGAAATAAAAGAACATCCCGATCCCAGACTGTCCCATGCCGTCTTTCACCATCTGCCCCTTTTGCCCTGTGAAACAGACGGCATCTCCCGCGAAGACTGCGGAGAAAATTTGGAAAATCACGCCCTGCGCCTGGCCAACCGCTATCGCGGCGGTGCAGCCGAGAGACTTCTGCGCCGGATGTACCCGGATATGATTGAAAATGCTTTCTGTGTAAAACGCCTGCGCGATTTTTTTCAGCTGCTCCTCACCCACGAAACCGGAGCGCTGCTCTTTCACTGCACCTCCGGCAAGGATCGAACCGGGCTGTGCAGCGCCCTCATTCTGCGCATTCTGGGCGCTTCCTGGGAAACGGTTCTGTCAGACTATCTTTTTACCAACTATCAGGTACAAACCTACCGGGATGAACTGTGTGGGCGCCTGCGCCTGCTGGGCGCAGAAGAAGAGGCCGTACGGCAAATCTATATCCTGGAATCGGTACGGGCGGAATACCTGGAAAGCTGCATGGCCGCAATTGAAAAGCTGTACGGTTCCTTTGAGCTTTTTGTGAGCGGACCCCTGGGCATCGATCGGGAGGCCCGGAGAAAATTGGAGGAAAAATATACATGCCAGGCAATGAATTAACTATCTGTTCCATATTGCTGCGCACCGTCCTGTCCATGCTGCTCAGCGGGATTCTGGGCTATGAGCGGGAAAAGAAACGCAGACCGGCAGGCTTTCGCACCTATATTGTGGTGTGTTTGGGCTCGTCGCTGGCCATGATGACCGGCATCTATCTCACAGAGCTCTACGGTACCGGCGATCCCGGGCGCATTGCCGCCCAGGTTATCAGCGGCATCGGTTTTCTTGGCGCCGGTACGATCCTGGTAACCAAGCAGAATCAGGTCAAAGGCCTTACCACAGCGGCAGGCCTCTGGGCCAGCGCCTGCCTGGGGCTGGCTCTGGGAGCCGGTTTTTATACCGGGGCCATCCTTAGCTTTGCCGGTATCTGGTCTTCTCTGAAAATCCTGCAGAAGGTGGACAGCTATCTCTACGTTCACTCCAAGGTCATGAACCTTTATGTGGAATTCAACAGCGTCAGCGATGTGAGCAAATTTATCTCTTACGCCCGCAGTGAGAACTGCAGCGTCCGCAATCTGGAAATGAATCGTTCCAAAAATGCCGACGGCTCCGTCTCCATCTCGGCGGTCATGAGCCTCAAGTTTGAAGAACCGGTTTCTCACTCCCACATCATCGAGATATATGGAGCATTGGAGGGTATTACGTTTTTAGAAGAAGTTTAATCAATAAGAAACGCCTCTCGCAAAAGGGTCCCTTTTTCTGTCGTTCTCAGGGACTCTTTTAATTTACAGTGATTCCCTCTTTTATATCGAACATATGTTTGCTATAATAAATGCGTAATGGTATAATCCCAGAGCAACCAAGTGGATAGAGAAAGGAAGTCAGAGAATCATGAACGCATCTGCCCAGCGGCTCTACCTGTGTATTGACCTTAAATCCTTTTATGCCTCTGTGGAATGTGTTTGCCGGGGGCTTGATCCTATGACCGCGCGGCTGGTAGTAGCAGAGCCGGACAGAGGGCGCGGCGCTCTCTGCCTGGCTGTATCGCCTGCGCTGAAAAAAGCAGGGGTTCCCAGCCGCTGCCGGATATATGAAATTCCTGATGAGCTCTCCTATATTATTGCTCCGCCCAGAATGGCTTTGTATATCAGCACCTCCGCCGCCATTTATTCCCTTTATCTGCGGTACCTGGCCCCGGAGGATATTCATGTTTATTCTATTGATGAAGCCTTTTTGGATGTTACCTCCTACCTGACTCTCTATGGCCTGTCAGCCAGGGAGCTGGGACAGCAGATCCTATCCGATATTCACGCTACCTTTGGTCTGACCGCCGCCTGCGGCGCTGGTACCAATCTCTATCTGGCCAAGGTCGCCCTGGATATCCTCGCAAAGCACGCGTCAAATGGTCTCGCCAGCCTGGACGAAGGACTGTATCGTCAGCTCTTGTGGAACTACTGCCCTCTCACAGATTTCTGGAGAATTGGCCCCGGCACTTTACGGCGTCTGGCCTCCCTGAACGTCCATACCATGGGCGATCTGGCCCATCTTGATATAACGCGGCTGTATCGCCTCTTTGGCGTCGAGGCCGGCTGGCTCATGGATCACGCCTGGGGCCGGGAACCGGTTACTCTGTCACAGATCAAAGCTTATCGCCCCCACAGCCGCTGCCTCTCCTCCAGTCAGGTTCTGCTGCGGGACTACAGCTGGGACGAAGGTCTCTTGATCGCCCAGGAAATGACTGACGAACTGTGTCTGCGTCTGACCGACACGGGGCTGATGACCGACTCCCTGACCCTGCGCGTCCACTATTCCAGGGACGTCTGCCCTCCCTCCGGCGGCACGGCAAACCTTGATTCCTTCACTGATTCCCCGGATGTAATTACCCAAAACCTGGTCTGCCTCTATAAAAAGACCGTTCGCCGCGGCGTTCCCCTTCGCCGCCTCACCCTGACTCTCTCCCATGTCACAGCCGACGCCTGCGAACAGTACAGTCTCTTTACCCCGCCGCAAAAGAGGCACAGGGAAAAGGTTCTGCAGCAGACCGTGCTGCAAATTAAAAAGCAGTATGGCAAGAACGCCCTTCTGCGCGGTCGGGATCTGCTGCCAGCTGCTACTGCCAGACAGCGAAACGAACAGATAGGAGGTCACCGAAATGGCATATCCTGACCCTCAAAATCTCAGTGGGGACAATTTCACCGGGAATAATTTCAGCGGAAATGCCCTGTCTGACAAAGAGATGGAACGCCGTGCCCGTCTCTTCCTTCCCTTCGATGCCTTCGAAGGTTTTGCCGATGCCATCCAAAAGGAAGCGGAAAAGCTGCTCATCTCTCCTCCTCCCCTCCTGGCTCCAGATCATGCGGAGGAAATTGATCGCTGCCTGCACAGTCTCCGCCCAGGCGAGTTTCTGCATCTCGTTATTCACCGAAACGGACACATCTTAACGCTGGACGGCAGACTCACCGCTATCTGCCCGGACAAAAGACAGCTGATCTTGCAGACATCTGCCGTTTCCGACACTTTGACCAGCACGCAGAAAGAATCAACAGACGAAGCCGCTGTAAAAGTGACCTTTGACGAGCTTATCGAAATAAGAAAACTTTTTTAGCTCTCACTGCGTTCCATAAAATTTTATCCAAACCATACTGACGATTTATTGACGAAATACATACACGCATATATAATAATGAGGCAACCAATAAACATTCATGTATGTATGTTCAAAGAGGAGGAAACAACATGAAAAGAATCAAGCAGTACATCTGCCTTCTCCTGGCGGCTGCGCTTTGCCTGACGGCCTGCTCCAGCACTACTGGAAGCGAGGGCACAACGGCGGCTGCCACACAGGAGGCTACGACGGCTGAAACCACAGCCGCCGACACAGGCGACGGCCTGTTTACGGCCGGCACCTACACCGGTACCGGCGATGGCAATAATGGCCCCATCACCGTGGAAGTTGTCTTCGACGCCAACTCCATCGTGTCCGTAACCGTTACCGAGCATGGGGAGACCGCAGGAATAGCGGACCCTGCCCTGGAGCGTATTCCTGCCGAAATCGTTGAGTACCAGAGCCTGGCTGTTGACACCGTAGCTTCCGCTACGATGACCAGCAATGGCATTCTGGCCGCTGTGGAAGACTGCGTAACGCAGGCCGGCGGCGATGTGGAAGCTCTGAAGACTCCCATTGAAACAGAAGAAGCAGCAAAGACCGAGGAAACCCAGACTGCTGACGTTGTGGTCGTAGGTTCCGGTATCAGCGGTCTGACCGCCGCTATCGCTGCCGCTGAGGCAGGCTCTGATGTGGTTGTCATCGAGAAAGCAGCCACCACCGGCGGCACCACCGCTCTGGCAGGCGGCTATCTGATCTGCGTAGAGTCCGAGCTGTATGCAGACTCCGGTTTTGATGATTCTCTGGACACCTTCCGTGAGTACTGGGATGAGCGCATGAGCTATTCCGGACAGGACTCCGGCTATCCCGATATGGAGCGCTGGGAGTATGTGGTGAGCCAGACTGGAGACACCGTAGACTGGATGAGTGATCTGGGCGTCACCTGGCAGGAAGAAATCTTCACCGGCTTTGGCGCTTACCCTGTAGCCTACAATCCCGGCGGCGGCCGCGGCCTGATCGATGAGCTGGTGACCATCGCTGAGGGACAGGGCGTTGAGATCCTGCTTGAGTGCACCGGCGAGGAGCTGGTGGTAGATGCAGACGGCGCCGTTACCGGCATTGTTGCCGAGACTGCCGATTCCATCATCACCTTTGAGGCGCCTGCCGTAATCCTGGCCACCGGCGGCATTTCTCAGAATGCAGAGCTGGTTGAGCAGTATTCTCCTAAGGTAGCTCAGGCCGGCACAATTTCCGTTGCCGCTGCAGGCTCCACGGGAGACGGCCTGCTGATGGCTATCGATGCCGGAGCAGCTGTGTTTGACGAGTTCTTCACCTCCATTTACGCCACCACTGTGGATCCTGAGTTCCAGGCAGCCGTAGCAGACGCCGCCACTCTGACCACCACCAACCAGCTGGGCGAAATGCAAACGGCGAGCGTTTTGCAAGCGAAGTTCCTGTTTATGTCGATGCTCTGGGCTCCGATATGATTCAGGACGGCAATGCTCCTTTCTGGTATATCTACGACTCCTCCAATGCTGACGTCACAGCCATCCTGGAGCAGGGCGCAGAAGCCGGTGTAGTCGCCAAGGGCGAGACCATCGAGGAGCTGGCCGGCGAGATGGGCGTTGATGCCGCTACTTTGCAGGCTACCTATGACCGCTATGAAGAGCTGGCAGCCGCAGGCGAGGATGAGGATTTCAACAAACCCGCTGAAAACCTGGTAGCTCTTGAAACCGCTCCTTACTACGCAGTGAAGTTCTATCCCACCACCTTTGGTTCTCAGGGCGGTGTCCTGACCGATTCCGAAGGCCGCGTACTCAATGACGCCGGCGAGGTTATCTCCGGTCTGTACGCAGCAGGTGAGATGAGCAACCGCTACTACTACAATGAGAACTATGTCCTGGCCGCTTCTCTGGGTCTGTACGCCGTGGCTGGCCGCCTGGCCGGCGCCGCTGCCGCTGCTGACATTCAGTAAGCTGGTTTCCGAAAACAAATGATTTTCCGGGAGCCGCCGCGGCAGACAAATTTCTGACGCGCCTCTCCCGGAGATATGCAGAGACATATACAGAGACATAGACGTGCAGGAGGGCAGCCGTACCAATTATATGGTGCAGCTGCCCTCCTTTTATATTGATATGCTTGCAAGGCAGGAAGTCAGATCCAGTCAGCTCACGCCTTCTTCCTCCGATGCCGTTTTCCCAAGGGATGAA
>CALWLM010000110.1 GCA_944381515.1 uncultured Lachnospiraceae bacterium
TTATAAAAACAGAATAAGCTTACAATGCGGAAGCCGTCTTAAAGAATATACATTCCGATCAGCTTACCAATCTGAACAATATCCGATCCTCCGGTAAACTCAAACCGAACCATTCCCAGTCCGCTGAACCACAGATCCAGCTCACTGTCCAGATCCAGATGTCCCGCCGTCTCCACCGAGAAGGCCTGAACCTTGGCGTAGGGAAGAGATGTAAAATCCTTCTTCTTTCCGGTAACGCCCTGTACATTGACGGCAATTACACGCTTATTGGTAAAGACAACATAGTCACGCACTCCCTTGTAGCAGCCGATCAGCTGTTCCCCTTCTATAAAAAGGGGCGAAATATCCTTCGCTACAGAGTTCTCATTTGTTTTTTGAGTTTGAATACACCATTTTGAAAATCAATCATTTCCGTTCCTTCCTCTCCTATTTTTATCAAATTCATCCAATCAAAGACGCTTGCAACCCTCTGATTTTGTATATTTTAATTATACCCGAACAGAAGGGAGACAGCAACATAAAATTGTTTCCACCGGCAATTTTTCTTGATTTCTATACATTTGCCGCATGTTCTCAAAAAAAGCAAAAATTTCGGTATAGATTAATTCATACAGGCAATACTATGACCAGATACAAAAGATGAGAATACTTATCCTCCCCTTTTTAAAGACGGGCTTCCGGCAAATATGCCGCGAGCCCGTTCTGCATTTCATTCTTTTACGGAAATATATAATATAGCGCAATTATCGTCCTGCGCTACTCATCCGCATCGGTATTCCTGGGCGCGTACAGCTGCCATACATCTCTCTGCCGGTGCCAGACCAGAAGCCTTCCCGGATAACTGTCGCTCTGGCAGACCACGTCCCCCGCATCGCTGGCTGCGCTGTAAAAATCCGCGGCAGGCACTTCATCTGCCCGGCGCTGTAATAAATGCAGTCAGCTTCCACATACTCATACCCCGGGACCTCTCCGGTGGGACGCACAGCAAGTACCTCTTCTACTTCTTCCTGCATTCCTTCCATCGGCTGATACTGCACATATCCTCCATCCTGCCTGATAAATAGGCTTTTTTCCGATTCAGAAGCATACACCTGCGTTCCCGCCGGCAAAAGCGCCGACTCCAGCTGTCCTTCTGGAACGGCATCCGCAGCAGCCGCGATCTCTCCGACCTGTAAGGCATCCCCCGGCAGCGCCTTTTGCTGTCCATCGTACCAGACGCCGCTGTTCCAATACAGACAGCCGTCGTACATCACACAGTCCCGGCCATAATAACCGCCTGTTTCTTCTACCGTCTCCTGCGTGCTGCTGCATCCGGAAACAAGTCCTGTCAGCAAAACGGCGCACAGCAGCCACAGCTTCCGCTTCCCTGTTTTTCGCCTATTACTTTTATACATTTTTCCTCCCCCTTTCGCCTTTTCCCTTCTATCCTGAAACCTCCCGTCTTTCTCCTTCAAAATCATTATAACTTTCTTTTATGCAATCGGTCAATTCTAAACAAAAAACGCTCCGTCCTTCCCGGTATTTTGTGATTGAACGAATGCTCAAATCAGGGTATACTAGGCATGATGCGGCTCCCTCTGATGAGCCGCAAAAACGAAGGAGAGATTCCATCCCTATGGAAATACGTCTGAATAAATTTTTGAGCGATGCCGGCGTGTGCTCGCGCCGGGAAGCGGACCGGCTGACGGAGGCCGGCCGCGTTACGGTGGACGGACAGCCCGCCGTGACGGGACAAAAAATAACCGAAGGCCAGCAGGTCGCTGTGGACGGCCGGCCGGTAAAGGCCCAGCCCCGCCGGATTATACTGGCCATGAATAAACCCGTGGGCGTGGTCTGCTCTACCTCTGACCGGGACCGGGCTCCCATCGTCACCGATCTCATTGACAGCCCCCTTCGCGTCTACCCGGTGGGGCGGCTCGACAAGGATTCCGAGGGGCTTCTTCTCCTCACCAATGACGGCGATCTGACCGATGCGGTACTGCGGGCCAGAAACGGTCACGAAAAGGAATATCTGGTGGAAATCGACCGTCCCGTCACCGCAGATTTTCTGCGGCGGATGGCCTCTGGCGTTCCAATCCTGGATACAGTGACCCGTCCCTGTACGGTGGAAAAAACAGGGCGCTGCGCCTTTCGCATCATATTGACGCAGGGACTGAACCGGCAAATTCGCCGGATGTGCGAGGCTCTGGGCTGCCGTGTGACACGGCTGAAGCGGGTACGAATTGTCAATATCCGCCTAAACGGCCTGAAACCCGGCGAATACCGGGAGCTGACAAAGGCCGAAGAAAAAGAGCTTCGTCGGCGTGTAGGACAAAGAACTGAAAACAAAGCAGCAGCCCCCAAAAGAATGCAAAACAAAGAAAAGAGAGGTTAAATCCATGGATCAGAAGCTTCAGAGAATGAAAGAGCTGACAGAACTTTTAAATAAAGCTGCCCGGGCCTACTATCAGGAGAGCCGTGAGATTATGCCCAATGTGGAATATGACAGACTCTACGATGAATTGCAGGCTCTGGAGAAGGAGACGGGCATCACTCTGTCGGGCAGTCCCACAGCCATGGTAGGCTATGAAGTCTTAAGCGAACTGCCCAAGGAGCGGCACGCCTCTCCCATGCTCTCCCTGGATAAAACCAAGGATGTGGACGCTCTGGCCGCCTGGCTGGGCGACAAGGAGGGCCTGCTGTCCTGGAAACTGGACGGTCTGACCATCGTTCTCACTTACCGGGACGGGCAGCTCTATAAGGCCGTGACCCGGGGCAACGGAGAAATCGGCGAAGTTATTACTCCCAATGCCAGAGTCTTTGAAAACATTCCCCTTTCCATCCCCCACACCGGCGAGGTGGTACTGAGAGGGGAAGCGGTAATTCGTTATTCTGATTTTGAAAAAATCAACGAGGAAATCGGGGACGCTGACAGCCGCTATAAAAATCCCCGCAACCTGTGCAGCGGTTCCGTGCGTCAGCTAAACAGCCAGGTGACCGCCTCCCGCCATGTGCGCTTCTACGCCTTTTTCCTGGTATCCGCCGAGGGGGTGGATTTTCACAATTCCCGGGAAGAGCAGTTTCAGTGGCTGAAAGATCAGGGCTTTGATGTGGTGGAGTACCGCCGGGTGACCGCTTCTGACATTGCGGACGCGGTAGAGCGCTTTTCAGAGGCCGTTCAGACAAACGACGTCCCCTCCGACGGACTGGTGCTCTGCCTGGAGGATATTTCCTACGGCGAAGCCCTGGGCCGCACGGCCAAGTTCCCTCGTCATTCCATCGCTTTTAAATGGGCCGATGAGACCCAGGAAACCCATCTGCGCTATATCGAGTGGAGCCCCTCCCGGACCGGCCTGATTAATCCGGTGGCCATCTTTGACCCGGTGGAACTGGAGGGAACCACCGTAAGCCGCGCCAGCGTACACAATCTAAGCATTCTAAAAGAGCTGGCCCTTGGCGAGGGAGATCTGATTACGGTCTACAAGGCCAACATGATCATTCCCCAGATTGAAGAAAACAAGACCCGCAGCGGTCCCGTTCCGTTTCCAACCGTATGTCCGGTCTGCGGTCAGCCCACCGAGATCCATGCAGACGGCGACGCTGAGACCCTTCACTGCGTCAACCCCGACTGCCAGGTTAAAAAGGTCAAAAGCTTTGCCCTCTTTGCCAGCCGAGACGCCCTGAATATCGACGGACTGTCGGAGGCCACTCTGGAAAAGCTTATCGGCGTGGGAGCTGTCCATGAACCGGCTGATCTGTTCCATCTAAAAGATCACCGGGAAGCAATCGTCTCTCTGGAAGGCTTCGGAGAAAAATCCTTTGAAAATCTGTGCCAGGCGGCAAAGCGGGCATCCGAGACCACCCTGTCCCGCCTGCTCTACGGCCTGGGCATCGCAGGAGTCGGACCGGCCAACGCCCGAATGATCTGCCGCGCCTTTGACGACGATCTTGACGCCATCGTATCCGCCAGCCGGGAAGAGCTGTCCGCCGTGGACGGCATCGGCCCGGTTATCGCCGAGGCTTTCGCAGCCTTCTTTGAGCAGGAGAAAAACCGCAGAATCTTAGATCATGTACTCTCCTGCGTGACCATCCATAAGGAGGAGCAAAGCGGCGACAACAGTCTGGCCGGACAGATCTTCGTTATCACCGGAAGCCTCTCCCATTTTGCCAACCGGGACGAAATGAAGAAATTCATCGAAGACCGGGGCGGCAAGGTCACCGGCTCCGTTACGGGAAAGACCACAGCTCTGATCAACAACGATATTACATCTGCCTCTTCCAAGAATAAGAAGGCCAAGGAACTGGGAATTCCGATCCTGACGGAGGATGAATTCATGGGCAGATTTTCCTGAAATAGCGGCCGCCCATAAATTACAGCAAATTATTGGAATTATTCAGGAAGACTGAACATCAAGGAGACAAACAGAAATGCCGATCAAAGTACAAAACGGGCTTCCTGCCCGGGCCATACTGGAAAGTGAAAATATCTTTCTGATGGATGAAACCAGGGCGACAACACAGGACATCCGCCCGCTGCGCCTTTTGCTTCTCAATCTGATGCCTCTTAAGGAAGACACAGAAACTCAGATCCTGCGGGCTCTGTCCAATACCCCCCTCCAGCTGGAGCTTACGCTGATGCGTGTCTCTACGCACGAATCGGTCCACACCTCCAGCCGCCATCTCAATACCTTTTACACTACCTTTGCCCAGATAAAGGAACGTTTCTACGACGGAATGATTATCACCGGGGCGCCGGTGGAAAAGCTGGCCTTTACCGAAGTAGACTACTGGGCGGAGCTGTGCGAAATCATGGACTGGACGCGTACTCACGTGACCTCCACCATCCACATCTGCTGGGGTGCGCAGGCCGGCCTTTATCATCACTATGGCATCGACAAATACGAACTGCCGGAAAAGCTGTCCGGCATCTACGAGCAAAGGGTCCTGGACCGGCTCGTTCCCCTGGTGCGGGGCTTCGACGATGTGTTCAAGGCTCCCCATTCCCGCTACACCGGCAACCGCCGCGAAGATATTCTGGCAAACCCCAGTCTCCAGCTTCTGGCTGAATCGGATGCTGCCGGCCCCTTCCTGGTCATGAACCGTACCGGCAGCCAGATTTTCGTTCTGGGACACCCGGAATACGACCGGGAAACGCTGCGCCAGGAGTATATAAGAGATCTGGGCCGGGGATTAAATCCCAAGGTTCCCTGCAATTACTTCACCGACGACGATCCGGAAAAACCCGTGGTTCTCAGCTGGCGTATCCACGCCAACACCCTGTACACCAACTGGCTGAATTACTATGTATATCAGGTGACGCCGTATCAGTGGTGAGCGATAAACCGATAAACCGGTGCAATAAACAGGCGCAGAGGTCCTTCCTCTGCGCCCGGTCTTTACCCCCTATAAATCTTATAATTCTGCCGTCTGGGCCCTGCCGCCTATTCCCGGCTGATCTCCTTCACTATCTCGTTCCATCTTGCATCCTCCCGCAGAAATTCAGTCTCCTCGTCCTTTTGCATGATTTCCAGCAGGGTTTGCCGCATTTCCGGTCCAAAACTCTTCGTCTTTTTCTGCCGGACATGACGGTAGAGAGGAGATTGGCTGATCTCCCAGCTGTGAGTCAGAGACTTTAACATCGGGATCAGTATTTTCAGGCATTCTTTCCGATTTTTCGCTGCCATATAGAGCTGAAAATGAGCCACATAAGAATTATATTCCCACAAATCCAGCAAGCTTGCCGCCTTTTGAGAAACCCCGGCAATATACTCCGCGTCCGCCATCCGTTCCTCCTTCAGCGCAATATCCAGCAGGCCAAGGAGAATCGTCTGCAGCTCGCCTGCTGCGGCCAAAAGCCTTTCCTCCTCCGCTCTGGCCGCCTCCTCAATCTTTCCCTGGCTGATATAGAGATTGATCTCCAGCTGCTTTTTATCCACCTGGCTTTTATCCGGCAGAGACTCAATCAATTCCTCCGCCTCATGATACTGGCCTCTCCCTATATATCGGGAAATCAGCATGGATCTGGCCTGGCTGCGGATCTGTTCGTCTGAGCTGTCCATCACGCTCCGGTAGAGCGCCTCGGTTTCGTCTGAAATGGCTGGAGGAATGTTTCGGGGCGTATCTGAGACAGTTTTTATATTCTCCGCGGGAGCAACACCGGACAGGATCGCGGCTCCGTCCAGCCACAGGGCCGTATTCAGAATCAGCAGATCGCAGGAGGGATATTCCCGCAGCTTTTCCATGGCCGCTTCATAGGCCCTGCCCCAGCCCTCCGTCTCCTGGATTTTGGACAGTTCATTAATAAACAGGGAGATCTCCTGGATCGTCATCTCCTCCCGAAAGGAAAAAAGGGTATTGAGATCCGTGCCCAGAAGCCGCGCCAGAGCCGGAAGCAGGGCTATATCGGGACAGGAGGTTCCTTTCTCCCACTTATTTACCGCCGGCGCGGTCACGCCAAGGGCTGCCGCCACCTGTTCCTGGGTCATGCCTTTCGCCAACCGGCGCTGCCGGATTATTTCATACATCTTCATTCTGCCGCCACCTCACATTGAATTTCCTGTCTTTATCGTACCGTCATTGTACCATTTCGCAGTATCTGCGGCAATTGAACGTTCATCAATCTGAAGGAAAGAAAAATTAACCTGTGGTAAAATCAGCGGCCGGCCAAATCCCTGCTCCCATTACTCTGCCAGGGATTGCAGCGTATCTCCGGCGATACGATATACGGTCCAGTCCTCCATGGGTTCCGCCCCCAGCGACAGATAGAAGTCAATGCTGGGGCGGTTCCAGTCCAGACACCACCACTCCAGTCTGCCGCAGCCGCGTTCGACGGCAATTTGGGCAAGCTTTTTGAGAAGGGCCTTTCCATATCCTCTGCCCCGATATTCCGACATTACATAAAGATCTTCCAGATAAATTCCCGCCCGGCCAAGGAAGGTGGAAAAATTGTGAAAAAACAGCGCAAAACCCACTTCCTTTTCATCCTCACAGGCAAAAATAACCTCGGCTTTTTTCTTTTCAAAAATCCATTCCCGCAGCAGCTCCTCCGTCGCCACTACCTCGTCCAGCATTTTTTCATAGGAGGCCAGCTCCCTGATAAAATGGAGGATCTGTCCGCAATCCTTTTCCTCTGCCCAGCGAAATGTCAGCTCAGCCATTCCAGTCACCTCTTTCTATAATATCCGTTGCGTTTTGTCAAATCATCCAAATATATGCCTTGTATGCGCCTGATCGTCATCCGGTGTACGCCTGGTCGGCGCTGTTTTGGAAATTCTGCTTTGCAAGCCATTCTTCCTCCTCCGGCGATTCAGGGATGTCAATTCGTTCAATCTTAAAGATAACCGGTCTGGTTCCGTCGTTGCAGCAGGCGATCATCACCCGGTCGTCGTTGGTCCAGTTCTTCATGATAGAACCTCCCTGCAGGGCCGTGTAGACATAGCGGCTGACGGCATCCCATGCCTCCCCGCAGAATTTACCGTTCATCAGATGATAAAAGTCGTCCTGCTGGGCCGTCCTTTTCAGGATAAAGGTATCTCCCGCCTTAAAAAAAGGACAGGGGCCGGATTTGGGATTTGCAAGATATTTCTCCTGCAATTCGGGAAATACCTTCGTTTCCAATACCGTTATCTTACATTCATGCTGCATATA
>CALWLM010000111.1 GCA_944381515.1 uncultured Lachnospiraceae bacterium
AGGATACCGTAGATGCCGAACAGCAAAAGTCCGAATATGAGGATAACGGAGAGTACGTTCTGCAGCTTGGCAATAAAGTCTGTTCCAAACAGATTGACGATGGCGAAGATAATCAGACCGCCATAGGCGAATACGTTGGAAGGAATGTTGGGAAAGATCTCGCTCATATAGCTGGCCAGTGCCGCCCAGCAGTTTGTATACTGGCACGCCCAGAGCCTTGCCCTTGATGTCCCACAGGGCGGTGTCGATTGCGCTGATGGCGGCCATAATGACGCCCCCGTTTCCCTCCGCCCAGAAGGAGCCTGCCAGCTGACTGTAGATCACCTCGTGATCCATGGGGGCTTTGCCGATCAGCATGGGAGAGAATAGCTTTAACAGTTCATAGCTGCCTACGGAGAAATCCATGATGGATACGCCTGCTTCTCCATATCCATAGATGCCCTCGTCCGTATTGATACGGCACAGAACCGGCGTCTGAGCGCTGAAAGCCAGACGTTTTAGCTTGATAACGTCCACCGATGTGATTTTCATAGCATTCCCATCCTTTCATAACATGATGTTGGGGCCAAAATGTATTTTGATCCTGGTGTCATAACATTTTGGTATTATTAAAATGTGCTGCGCAGAGTTGATTTTCCTGGAAATATTATAGATGATGCTGTATAATTTCACTGAAAAATCAATTCTATAGTATAAATTTACGATAAAACGTGGAAAACGTCTAATACGTCTTTGTTGACAAAACATCACAAAATAATATGAAAGGAGCGGAGAAATGGATTTAACGCAGCTGAAATATTTTCTCACCATTGCCAAATATCAGAACATCACCCAGGCCAGCAATGAGCTGAACATTGCGCAGCCTGCTCTGAGCATGTCCCTTGGGCGGCTGGAGGAAATGCTGGGAGTGAAGCTTTTCGAGAGAAGAAAGAGGAAGCTGTATATCAACGAATACGGGAGGATTTTGCAGAATTACGGCCTGCAGATGGAAGAGCTGTACGAAAAGGCTCTGGAGGAAATCGACGCGCAAAAAAACATATCGGAAAAAACTCTGTTTGTGGGGATTTCAGACTGGGGCTTTCCGCGGAATATTTTATCGGATTTTGTGGAGGAGCATCCGGAGATCAACCTTAACGTTAATCTGATGTACCTTTCCAATTCAGGCCGGGATGTAAATCCTTTGGCAGAAAGGGGCTGCGATATTCTGATTACTCCTCTGCCGGTAAACTATGAAGATGTGAGTACAAAAGAGTATTACAGGGAAAGACTCTACATTGCCGTTCCCAGACATCATCGCCTTTATGACTGCGGCGAGGTGGATCTGTGTCAGCTGACCGGGGAGCATATCTATCTGAACGGCTATTATTCACATTTTGGATGGTTTATCCGCCGGCTGCTGCAGGAACATAATGTGAGGCCCGGCAAGCTGGACGCCTGCACGGCGGAAGGGCTGCCAAAGCTGGTAACCGTTCAGAATGCGCTGGCCTTTATGGTAAAGGGTATGAACCCATATATGGAAAGCTCGGAGGAGATACGTTTCCTTCCCATAACGCCTGCCACTTACCGAAGCGTGGGACTGGCCAGCAGCAGTCTTCGCTCCCCTACAAAAGCAATGCAGGCCTTTGAAAAATTTATGGAGGGGCGGTTTGAACGGGGGACGGAATAAAAGGAGAATGGAATAAAAGGAGAACGGAATAAAAGAAGAACGGCCGCCGGGCCGTTCTCTGCAAGCTCTTATTGTCTCTTACTGCGCGTTGGCATTTACCACTTCTTCGATACGGTCGTGAACCATATGTGCAATCTCCTTGGTGCGCATCCCCTGGTATTCCTCATAGGGAATCGGGGCGAGGTAGTGGATTTGGACTGTTACCGGACGGATCGTGTGGGTATCGAAGGGCTTAAAGCTGTCGATCAGGGCTACCGGCACGATGGGAGCGTGGGCCCGCAGTGCGCTTTTGAAGGAGCCGCCTTTGAATTCCTGCAGCTTATTGCCGCTGCGGCTGCGGGTGCCTTCGGGGAAAATGAGGAAGTTTTCTTTGTTTTTTACCCTCTCGGTCATCTCGGTGATTACACGGATGGAATCCTTCATACTATCCCGGTCCAAAGGAATGGCGTTTAACATCAGGCGTACCTGCTTGACTAAAAGCCAGTTGGCGGCTTCTTTTTTCATCACCAGACTGAACGGATAGGGGCAGGTGGCGAGAAAAGTCAGGACGTCAAAAAAGCCCTGGTGATTGGGAAAAAAGACAAAGCCTGGCTCAGAGGGGATATTTTCAACGCCATGAGCATCTATGGTCACCCGGCCTGCCCGGCAGGCGTTTCGTGTGATCATCTGTAAAAGAGCATATTTTTCATCCAGCGAGTGCTTGTCATTGCCTGCCCATGTCCACAGCTTGTAGGCCCATCCGGGTACATGGGGCAGCAGACGCAGGACCATTATCAGTATTCGTTCCATCTCTGTATTCTCCTTCTTCCCTAAAGTTTATCACAGTCTGAGGGAAATGAAAAGCAGCAGCCGGTCTGTCTGCGCTGCTTCAATTATGCCGGCGGTATACCTTGTCCAGCGTGAAGCCGCGGCCGCGCACCTCGGTCACCTGACTGATAATCAGGAAGGCGTGGGGATCGATATCCGCCACCAGATTTTTCAGGGCGACCACCTCTCTTTTGGAGAGGACGGTGAGGACGGTAAAAGACTCCTCACGGGTATGGCCTCCCTCGGATTTAAAAAGGGTTACGCCCCGGTCCAGCTGAGACTGAACGGCCTGACTGATTTCTTCATAATACGGACTGACGACCTTGACCTGAATGCGGCCTTTGCCGATGAGAAGCATCTGGTCCAGAACCAGGGTATAGATCAATACCAGAATCATTCCGTAGAGAATCTGTTCGGTGTCAGAGAAAAACATCTGGAGAATCAGAATGAGAAAGTCAAAGGCGTACAGACCCACCGATACGGACAGGCCTGTGAGCCGATTCAAAATCAGCGGAGGGATATCCATACCGCCGGTGGAGGCTCCTGCCTGAATGACCAGGCCGATGCCGGCTCCGATTAAAATGCCGGCGCACAGAGTGGAGAGCATGGGATCTGTGGTCAGGACCACGTCGGCAAACAGAGCAGAAAACAGATGAAAAATAATTGGATAATAAAAGGTGCTGAGAATGGTAGTCAGGGCAAAGCGCTTGCCTAATACCATGGCGCCCAGCAGAAACATTAAGATGTTGAAGACCGGAATAAACAGGCCCAGCGGGACCCGCAGGCTGTGCTCAAAAAACAGGCCCAGACCGGTGGTGCCGCCGGTAATGAGCCCTATGGGCAGGACAAAGAGAACCACGCCCAGGCAGTAAATAGTATTGCCTGCCAGAACCAGAAAAATGGGATACAGCTTTTTCAACAATTTCATCGTTCGTCACCTCCTCGAAAATCTTTCGCGCTACTGCAATAAAGCGAAAACAGCAGGCCGGCTGGCCTGCTGTTTTCGTGTGTATAAGAAAAAAATGTTTGAAGGGTTCATTTTTATCACCTGGCTGTCAAAATCTCACTAATTCAATCTTATTCTATTACGCCGGGAAAAAAATTGCAAGGGGACAAAGGAATTCTTTTTAGAAAAACGACATATTTGTCCAACTCCTTTCATACTATTACCTATGGGAGTGTGATGGATATGTCTGAGTTTAAACGCTGGATTTCGTACATATATGCTTACAACGGCGAAATCAAAGGTAAAAATGTGGGATTTGCCAAAATAGAAGCCAGAGATGGAAAGTGCCGCCTGAATATAAGTATCAAGGGAGCTTATGGCTGTGATACCAGAGGCCTGGACGTGGGCCTTTTTGTGCGCAGAAGCGGCAGGCCGGTGCGGTTCTCGGCGGGCCGGATGCGTATCTGTGCGGGGGCGGGAGAGTTTGGCGAGACTACCAGGCGGGATAATCTTTTTGAGTCGGGATATGCTCTGGCGGATTGCGGCGGGCTGTGGATTACCGGACCGGGAAAGGACACGCTCTATCTGACCTCCTGGGAGAAGGATTGTCTGGACATTCGGGATTTCCTGGGGGATGAAGCCGCAGCGCGCCGCCAGGAAGAGCCGCCGGTATACCAAAAGGAGATGCAAAGCCCGGAGAAGGAGGATAAAAAAGCTCAGGAAATGCAGGCGCCCCAGGAATCCCGGGAGCCGGTGCAGACGGTGTATGTGACAGCCGCGGCCATGGAAGCTGCCAGGAGCCTGGCCGTCAGCCCGCAATTTTCTGAGGCGGCCGCCACGGCGGTGCAGCCCCAGCTGCGCATTATCGATGTGATACGCCAGCCGGCCGGCAGAAGTATTTCGGTGGAGAGAGCGGCCGCTATGGAGCAGGCGTCCCGCCAGCCGGCTGCGGGGCGTCCGGCCGTTGGAGGACAGCCATCGGCAGCTGAAGGTCAGCTGGCTGTCGGGGGACGGCCGGCAGAACCGGCAGGAGAGAGGAAGGCGGCAGAGCGGGAGCCGGCGGAGCAAGCGGCAGGGAGCAGCCGCGCAGCGCAGAAACAGGAGCTGGACCAGCTGCCCCAGCCGGGGCTTTGGGAGAGCCTGTGCCGCTATTACCCCAAGACCGCGCCGGAGCTGCGCCGGGAGGGCATAGAGCTTTTGCAGATTCGGCCCGCAGATCTGCGCTACCTGCCCAGAAGGCTGTGGCATTTTGGCAGCAACAGCTTTTTGCTCCACGGCTATTATCATTACCGCCATCTGGTGCTGGGGCGGACTGTGCAGGAGGGAAGGCCGGAGTACATTCTGGGTGTGCGGGGAACCAGAGATAATCGCGAGAGCTTTTCGGCCGGGCTTTTTGGATTTGGAAACTTTCTGCCTGCCGATGAAGATGGCTACGAGGGCTATTGGTATACCAGGATCACGCTGGACGGCGAAAAATAGAAAAGTAGTTTGATTTTGCAAAACCTGGAAATACTGTAGAGGACGGGAGTTTTGCCGCAGCGGCAAGGCAGCGAAGGGAGAGAGATTTCCGTCCGCATCCCGGCGAAATCAGACGAAAAGGTGTGATCATATGTGGAGTGAAGCGAAACAACTGTCCACTGAACGGCTTGCTTATTATCATCAGGCGGGGGAGAAGTTTTCACCTATGATGTTTGGACGCCAGCTGGAAGGTTTTGTGAATCAGGTGAGGGAGGAACGGGGAAAAAAGAACGTATTGTTTTTGTGCATCGGGAGCGACCGGTCCACAGGCGACAGCCTGGGGCCTCTGGTGGGATATAAGCTGGAGCGCAAGGGTACGGGCAAGCTCCTGGGAACGCTGAAAAAACCGGTGCACGCGGTTAATCTGGAAGAGACGGTGAGCCGGATTGGTACGGAATACCAGGACAGCGTGGTGGTGGCGGTGGACGCATCGATCGGCCGCCATGAGCACGTAGGCTATATTACCGTGGGCCTGGGAGCCCTTAAGCCGGGGCTGGGAGTCCGCAAAAATTTAAGCGCTGTGGGCGATATCTTTATCACCGGAATTGTGGGCAGCGGCAGTTCTCTGGAGCCGCTGCTTTTGCAGAATACCAGACTGTCCGTGGTAATGGAGATGGCGGACTGCATCTGCGAGGGAATCTGCGCCTACTGCTTATTAGAAGAAGAGAACAGGCCGGAGGAAGAAGGCTAGAAGAAGAAAGAAACAGGGCGGAAGGATGAAGCGGAGAGGAAAAGCAAAGCAAAGGGAAACAACTCGTAAAGAGCCGACGGTAATTTAAAGGAACGAGCAGGTTGGGAAGACCAAAGGACGGCCGGCGTGAATGCCTGCCGTCTCAGATCTTCCGAAACTTATGTAAAGAAAAGACAGGATTAATAGGGAGAGGAGGACGAAGGAATGGAACGCATACCGAAAAACGTCCGCCAGATCGGGGGACGGGAAGAAAGACTGAAGGTATACATGGAAGACTATGTGAGTACATATCTGAGAAAGCTGCAGGAGGAACGGGGAGAGAGCGCTGCGGCAGGAATGCTGGTGGGAAGCTGGCAGGAAGATGAAAAAAACGGCTGTTTTTTCATCAGCGGAGCGGTGGAGATGCGGTCGGCTCAGACGGAGGGCGGACGGCTGCAGCTGCCGGACGAGGCGTGGAAGGAAAGCTATGAATCTCTTGGAACTTATTTTTCCGGGCAGGAACTGTGCGGAATTTTTGTCTGTGAAGGGATATGCCAGCGCTTTCGCCGTCAGGCGCTTTTTGCTGCCGTACGGGATAATTTCCCCGACAACGAGCAGGCGCTTTTGTTTATTCTCTCCGAGGAGGGAGAGGAGATTCTCTATCGGATTACCCGCAAGAATGAGGAGCGTCTCCAGGGTTATTTCTGCTATTTTGAGCGAAACGAAGCCATGCAGGAGTATATGATGGACAACCTGCAAAAACGCCAGGTAGAAAAGGAAGAGCTGCCGGGCCGGCGCAGGCGTGCGCGCGAGGGGGAGTACGGACAGAAAAAAGGGTATCGGGAAGAAGAAAGAGCGGAAGGCTTTCGGGAAGGTTATCGGGAAGGTTATCGCTCCTCCGGTTATGGAGGAGGGACCAGGCAAAAGGACGGGTCTCTGGGCGATCCGGCGGAGAGTTTTCGGGAACGGATGCGACGTCAGCAGGAGGAAAAAAAGGTAAGGAAGGGCAGCCGCGGGCTGTTTGGCCTGTGTGCGGTCATGGCGGCCGTGGTTTTTGCCAGCGGCCTTCTTTTGATGCAGAGAGAGAATGGAGGAATCCAGGTAGAGGACATTCTGGACAGGCTGAAAATTAATGCGTCGGATGTTCTGCCGGCATCGGGGAATCTGCAGGAGAGCGAAAGCGGCGAGGGGGCGGGAGCGCCTGTATCCGGCGATGGTCAGCCGGTAATGGTGGAGGAGATTCCCGGCAATGTCTATCCGACCCAGGAGGAGACAGCGCAGGGGGCAGACGGCGCGCAGGCTTCCGGTGCAGAGAATGCCGGGGCGGCTGGGGAGGCGCCGACCGCGGCTCCCACCGAAGCCCCTACGCAGGCGCCCACACAGGCGCCAACCGAAGCGCCGACCGAAGCTCCTACAGAGGCCCCTACCCAGGCGCCTGCTGCGGAAGCCACCGAGGCAGCATCCACTGGTCTGACCTACGTAGTGGAGGCCGGGGATTCGCTTTCCTCTATCAGCCGCAAATTTTACGGCACAGACGCCATGGTATCCACTATTCAGGAGATGAACGGCCTCACCAATGCCGACCTGATTAAAGAAGGCCAGGTTCTGAAGCTCCCGTAATTCCATCCCGAGGTTCCGCCCCGTTATCTGCTCTTTGTCCTGGAATTATTTTCATAAAACTTTCAGCCTTTCTTCCGGACAGGCATCTAGGATTTCTAAAAAAATTATGGTAAGATATTCAGGTAAGCATTGAGCCGTGCGTGCAGAGGGGAAGGAGAGAACCGTCGTGCCGAAGGCACAGGGCGGTTCGGGACTGAGCCGCTGCGCATAGGGCGAAAGCCCGTGAGCGAGAAGAAGCGAAGCGGAATCGAGCTTGCACGGCGTAACTTGGAATAAAGAAAAAGAGCCGTGCGCGCAGAGGCAGAAGAAGCGAAGCGGAATCGAGCTTGCACGGCGTAACTTGGAATAAAGAAAAAGAGCCGTGCGCGCAGAGGGCAGAAGAAGCGAAGCGAAATCGAGCCTGCACGGCGTAAACTGGAATAATGAACTGCCATGCTCGAAAGGACAGGATATGACAGATCAGGAACGGGAGAGAGAAAAAAAGAAGAGCAGGCTGCGCAGCCGGATGCTGGTGACCGGTCAGGACGATATGGAGACCGGCCCCCTGCAGGCGGAGGATGAGGACGGTTACCGGGGGCGGCTGATCCGCCATCGGATAAAGAAGATCTTACTGATAGCAGTGCCGCTTATACTGATCGCGGGCTGCGTGCTGTATCTTTACTATAGCAGCCAGAATAAAGTTTATACGGAATATGAAGTGGCCTGGACGAAGGATCTGCCGGAAAACGAGTTTTCAACCTATTTGGAATATGCCTCCGGCGTGCTGAAATTCGGACGGGACGGAGCCTCCTACGTAAATGCGTCGGGGGATACGGTTTGGACTCAGGCCTATGAGATGCGTTCGCCCATAGCGGCGGTGAACGGTTCCTATGCTGTGGTGGCCGATCAGGAGGGCAACAGCATTTATATATTTGATGAGACCGGCTGTCAGGGATCGGTGAACACTACTCTGACCGTGACCAGCGTGACCATTGCCGGCCAGGGAATGGTGGCGGCGGTCCTGGAAGAAGGAGATGTCAGCTACATCAATTTCTTTGATCGTACGGGGGCCAGACTGGATATCGAAATCCGGCTGTGGATGGGAGGACAGGGCTACCCTGTATCTCTGGCGCTGTCGCCGTCCGGGACGCAGTTAATGATGTCCTGTATCTATGCCGATGCCGGAAGTATGCAGAATAATATTGCTTTTTATAATTTTTCCGAAGTGGGGGAGCTGCTGGATCAGAGACTGGCAGGCGCATTTCCCATTAGCAGTACGGTTTGCCCCCAAGTGGCGTTTTTAAGCGACAACAGGGCCTGCGCTTTCCTCGACAATGGAGTGGCTTTCTATACCATGGAGGAGCTGTCTGCCAGCGAACCGCTGCTGCCGGAGCAGGGGCCGTCCTATACCTTTGAGGAGGAGATCCGCAGCGTCTTTTACAATGACAGCTATGTGGGACTTATTACCGAAGGAAGCGGACAGGAGTATCCCTATACCCTGCATGTGTATAATGCCTCCGGAGAAGTGGTGCAGGAGTTCGGCTTTGATTTTGACTATAGTCAGGCGCAGTTTTCCGATTATGGAATCTGCTTTTATAATCAGACGGAGCTGTGCATGTATGGCTATAATGGCGTACTGCGGTATCGCGGAGATCTGGGAGGGACGCTGGGAATCGTCGTCCATCTGTCTCAGTCCCGTCTGCTGCGGGTGGGCGACCAGACGATATCGGAGGTGACGCTCAGATGAAATTAAAGACAAAACTGATCGTGGCCTTTTTTACCATTATTCTGGTCCCGATTTTTATCGTTTACATGGGCGTATCCATGTTTACCACCTTTCAGCTGAGAACCATGGTGTCCGGCTACACGGGAAGCAATCTGGGCGATCTGTTTGCCGGCAACGCCGTATCGCTGATCAGCGGAATGACGGCGGATATATATGAGAAGATACAGACGACAGCCGAGCAGGACCCTGCTTATTTTGATGATGCCGATAATTTGGACAGGCTTAACGAGGATCTCAACGCTTCCTATTCTTTCCTGGCTCTGCGCACAGGAGAGACCTTCTCCTATATGGGAGGAGATGAAACAGACCGGGATATCCTGTCTCAGCTGCCCGAATATGGCGATGGAGACGAGGAGGGGGGCACCTCCTACTACTCGACCCAGAGACGCAACTATCTGGTAAAGCAGACGGATTTTATCAATTCCCAGGGGCAGGCCAGCACAGTGTTTGTAATTACGGCGCTGAACCAGATTCTGCCGCAGATCCGCTCCATCTTTGTGGAGATGGGCGTCATGCTGGTGCTGCTTCTTGTCATGGTGAGCCTGGTGCTTTCCATGTGGATTTACCGGGCGATTCTCAGACCGTTAGGCAAGCTGCAGCGGGCGACCCGGGAGATTAAAAACGGCAATCTGGATTTTGAACTGGATATTACCGAGCAGGATGAGATCGGTCAGCTGTGCCAGGATTTTGAGGAGATGCGCCAGCGGCTCAAGGACTCGTCGGAAGAGAAAATCCAGTATGATATGGAGAATAAAGAGTTAATCAGCAATATTTCTCACGATTTAAAAACGCCGATCACAGCCATCAAAGGTTACTGCGAGGGAATTATCGACGGCGTGGCCTCCTCTCCGGAGAAGCTGGAGAAATATGTTCGTACCATTTATAATAAGGCCAACGACATGGACCGCCTGATCGATGAACTGACTTTTTATTCCAAGATTGACACCAATAAAATCCCCTACACCTTTACCAAGCTGGACATTGGCCAATATTTCAGCGACTGTGTGGAGGAACTGACCATGGAGCTGGAATCCCAGAATATCACGCTCAATTATTACAATTATGTGGAGCCGGGGACGGTGATTATCGCCGATACGGAACAGCTGAAGCGGGTGGTCAACAACATTGTCAGCAATTCGGTAAAATATCTGGACAAGCGCCGGGGCCTGTTAGTTATCCGGCTCAAGGATGTGGGCGATTTTGTCCAGGTGGAGATAGAGGACAATGGAAAGGGCATAGCGCAGAAGGATCTGCCGTATATTTTCGACCGTTTTTATCGGGCGGATTCGTCCCGCAACTCGTCCAAGGGCGGCAGCGGCATAGGCCTGTCCATTGTCAAGAAAATTATAGAGGATCACGGAGGAAAAATCTGGGCAACCAGCAAGGAAGGCATCGGCACAGTGATGCACTTTGTGCTCAGGAAATATCAGGAGGTACTGCATGAGTAAAATACTAATTATTGAGGATGAGGAGTCCATCGCCGAGCTGGAAAAGGATTATCTGGAATTGAGCGGATTCACCGTGGAAATCGAAAACGATGGGCAGGACGGCTTGAAAAAAGCCCTGGAGGAGAAATTCGATCTGCTGATTTTGGATCTGATGCTGCCCGGCGTTGACGGCTTCGAGATCTGCAAGCGGGTTCGCAAGGTGAAAAATACCCCGATTCTGATGGTTTCGGCCAAGAAGGAAGACATTGACAAAATCCGCGGCCTGGGGCTGGGGGCCGACGACTATATCACCAAGCCTTTCAGTCCCAGCGAGCTGGTGGCGCGGGTGAAGGCGCATCTGGCCCGCTATGAGCGTCTGATTGGCAGCGGAGCTCAGGAAAATGAGATCATTGAGATCCGCGGCCTCAAGATCGACAAGACAGCCCGCCGCGTTTACGTAAACGGCGAGGAAAAGGCTTTTACTACCAAGGAATTCGACCTGCTGACTTTCCTGGCGCAGAACCCCAACCATGTATTTTCCAAGGAAGAGCTGTTCAGCAAAATCTGGGATATGGAATCGGTGGGAGATATTGCCACCGTTACAGTTCATATCAAGAAGATCCGTGAGAAGATCGAATTTAACACCTCCAAGCCGCAGTACATTGAGACGATCTGGGGCGTGGGGTACCGCTTTAAGGTATAAAGATGTAAAATCAGAAAAGCATAGGGCATATAAAAGG
>CALWLM010000112.1 GCA_944381515.1 uncultured Lachnospiraceae bacterium
GGCGGCAAAAGAGAAGGGATTTTATCCGGACCGAAAAGAAATGGAAAACCTGGAGAAGCTGTACGATCTGGCCTATGTTGTGATCTACCGCGACGATTATGCGCAGGTACCCAGGGAGGCGGCTGAAAGCTTTCGCTCGATCAATACGCCGGCGTATCAGGAAGAACGGCGGGGGACATTCTGGCTCTATCATTGCCTGATGTATGCGGAGATGCTTTACGGCGTCGCCCCTGTGGAGATTATCTGCCGGATGTTGAAAAAATGTCTGGGGCATAAAGTGGAACGGGAAGGGCTGGAGAAACTGTGGTCCAATATACCGGACGAATTGAATCCCTGCGTCCTACAGGACGGCAAAGTGATCTGCAAAGAAATCCTGCGGGAGAATCTGTATTTGAAAATAGAGGAGTTGCAGGGGAAAAAGAAATTTTACATCCCCAGTCCGGACGAGATCGTCGAGTATACAGAAAACGGATATCCCGTATCGGATTCCAACTATTACAAATTAAAGCTATTTCTCCTGGAGAAGACAAATATCGCGATGGATAAAATAGAAGAATACATGGCTCTCGTCTGGAGTCATATCAGTATGGGACAATCTCTGTCGGATATCCTGGATATGTTTGAGGAGGAAGGTATCCAATTTTCATCCGACGATGACTTGCAGGAGTTTGCTCCTCTTATGATGGATGTAAACAACAACACAAGGATGCTTATTCACAGAGGATGGACACCGGTCGAGATGTTCCGCCAAACGCCGCCGCAGCCCAAAGGGCAGAGACCGAAACTCGTTCCCATGAGCAGCAGCGCGGCGAAGATGCTGGGCGAGGCATCGAACGAGCTGAAGGGAATGGGGCTCGACGTAGATCTGGACTATAATGCAGATGAGATTACGACGATAGCCATGCCGGGCGGAATAGCGGGACAGGTTGTAGTAGGAAAGAAAAGGATATATCCCAATGACCCCTGCCCCTGCGGGAGTGGAAAAAAATATAAGAAATGCTGCGGGAGAAAGTAGTTTTATCCTGGGGGTAAATTTTGGGAAGGGAGATTGTTCAAGGGAGGTGTGAAGCGCAGGTGGCAAAATTTTTCAATATAAATGGAGCATGTAATCCGGACCGGCATTATATGGTTGATCTGACCACGAGGCTCCAGGCGATCAAAGGAATGGTAGACCGAGGGGAATACTTTGTGATCAATAAGGCCAGACAATATGGAAAGACGACGGTTCTGCAGGCCCTTAGCCGTTACTTGGAAAAGGAATACAGGGTTGTGCACCTGGATTTCCAGAGGCTTGGCTCACTTTCTTTTGAAAATGAATCGAAATATGTCGCCGCCTTTGCAGAGGAACTTTTGTGCGCCATAGATGAATTTCCTGAGGGAATTCAAGATAAGCTTCAGTCTTTTGCAGAAGGAAAAGCAAGGATCAATTCGCTGCAGATTTTATTTAAGGTTTTGTCTTTGTGGTGCGCAGAGTCGGAAAAGCCGGTTGTTCTGATTATCGATGAGGTGGACACGGCAACCAATAATCAGGTGTTTCTGGATTTCCTTGCGCAGCTCCGCGCCGGTTACCTGACGCGGGATGAGATTCCTGCTTTTCAGTCCGTGATCTTGGCCGGGGTATACGATATTCGAAATATCCAGAGAAAAATCCGTCCGGGGGAGAAGCACAGACAGAACAGCCCTTGGAATATTGCGGCAAAATTCCGCGTGGAACTGAGTTTCCTGGCAGAGGAGATCGCCGGGATGCTGCAAGAATATGAAGCGGATTATCATACAGAAATGGATATCGGTGAAATGGCCGGATTGATTTACCAATATACCTCTGGCTATCCCTATCTGGTTTCCGGCCTCTGCAAGATCATAGATGAGGAGATCGCCGGGAGTGCGGCATTTCCGGACAAACGCAGAGCCTGGACAAGGGAAGGCTTTTTTGAGGCGGAAAAGATCCTAGTCAAAGAGGATAATCCGTTATATGAATCCCTGCTGGGCAGACTTAAACTGTATCCGGAGCTGAGGGCCGTCCTATATGAATTGTTGTTTAACGGCAGGCCGATTCCTTATACGGCGACCAGCGATTATATTAAAGATGCCGCTATGTTTGGCTTTATCCGGAACGAGAATGACACGGTGGTGATTGCCAACCGAATTTTTGAGGCGGTTCTCTACAGTCATTTTATTGCGGAAGAGTTTGTTACCAGTAAATTGTATAATGTGGGAGCGCTGGAAAAGAATCAATTTATAGTGGGAGGTCATCTGGACATTCGCCTTATATTGGAAAAATTCATTATTGCTTTCAATGAACTCTATGGAGACGAAGATGAGACTTTCCTTGAGAATGTAGGCCGAAAATATTTTCTCCTTTTCTTGAAGCCGATTATTAATGGGATAGGAAATTATAGTATTGAGCCGCAGACAAGGGATGGCGACCGAATGGATTTGGTGATTTATTATCGGGGAGAGCAGAATATCCTTGAAATAAAAATCTGGCGGGGAAATTCCTATAATGAGAGGGAAGGAAAGCAGCTTTCCGCGTATCTTGATTATTTTCAGATGAAAAAAGGCTATATGCTCAGTTTCAATTTCAATAAGAAAAAGGAAACGGGCATAAAGGAGATTGTGCTGGGGGATAAGCTTCTGATCGAGGCGGTTGTGTAAAACCATAGAGGGGGACAGGCGACCGGATACTTTGCTGTACCAGCCGCCGCTCGGCCCTGGTTGACAATAGCCGGCTTCGTAGGGTATACTTTACGGGACAAAGCGATTGTTCAGTGAGGTGTGAAATGTTTGCGGATCGTGCAAGAATCTTTATCAAATCAGGAAAGGGCGGCGACGGCCATGTCAGCTTTCGCCGGGAGCTTTATGTGCCCAACGGAGGCCCTGACGGAGGCGACGGAGGCCGGGGCGGCGACATTATCTTTGAGGTGGACGAGGGATTGAATACGCTGGCTGATTTCCGCCATGTGAGAAAATATGTGGCGGAGAGCGGGCAGGAGGGCGGCAAGCGCCGCTGTCACGGAGCCGACGGCAAGGATCTGGTGATCAAGGTGCCGGAGGGAACCGTGGTCTATGATGATGAGTCCGGCAAGGTAATCACCGACATGTCCGGCGATAACCGCCGGGAGGTGATTTTAAAGGGAGGCCGGGGCGGCTGCGGCAACATGCATTATGCCACGGCGACGATGCAGGTTCCCAAATACGCGCAGCCCGGTCAGCCGGCCAAAGAGCTGTGGGTGCGGCTGGAGCTCAAGGTTATTGCGGATGTGGGCCTGGTGGGCTTTCCCAATGTAGGCAAGTCGACTTTGCTTTCCCGCGTAACCAACGCAAAGCCCAAGATTGCCAATTACCATTTCACCACGCTGAATCCCAACCTGGGTGTGGTGGATCTGGGAGATGGGGCAGGCTTTGTGATTGCCGACATTCCCGGACTGATTGAGGGAGCCAGCGAGGGCGTGGGCCTGGGGCATGAGTTTTTGCGCCATATTGAGAGAACGAAGGTGATCATCCACATGGTGGACGCCGCCTCCACGGAAGGGCGGGACCCGGTGGAGGATATTCATAAGATCAATGCGGAGCTTGCGGCCTACGATCCGGCGATCCTTACCCGTCCCCAGGTCATCGCTGCCAACAAGATCGATGCGATCTGGGAGGAGGAAGGCGAGGAGAGCCCGGTGGAGCGGCTGAAAAAGGAGTTCGAGCCTCAGGGAATAGAAGTCTATCCCATATCGGCAGTCAGCGGTCAGGGCTTAAAGGAGCTTTTGTACCATGTAAATGAAATGCTGAAAGAGGCCGATGACCGGCCGGTAATCTTTGAGAGAGAATTTGACCTTTCCGCCGTAGGGGCAGATACCAATCTGCCCTATGAGGTGACGCGCGACGATGACGGCGGATACAGAGTGGAAGGCCCCCGGATCGAGAAAATGCTGGGCTATACCAACCTGGATTCGGAGAAGGGGTTTGAATTCTTCCAGCGCTTTTTAAAGGACGCCGGCATTCTGGAAAAACTGGAGGAGGCCGGAATCGAAGAGGGCGACACAGTGCGGATGTACGGGCTGGAGTTCGATTATTATAAATAAACCGGATACGGGAGATGAGAACAGTGCGGGAAGCAGAATATGATCTGGTCGTGATCGGCAGCGGTCCCGGCGGATATGCCGGGGCTATCAAGGCCAAAAAACTGGGGCTGTCGGTGGCTGTGGTGGAAAAGGACGCCGTGGGCGGCGCTTATGTGGGCTGCGCTATCCCGGCCAAGGCTCTTTTGCACAGCGCCATGTTATATGAGGAGATCCGCGAGAGCAGCCGCTTTGGCCTGTCGGTAGGCTCTGTTTCCATGAACTTTAGAGAGACCAGAGCGTATCGAAAGAGGGCGGAAACGGCCTATCGGGAAAAGGTATGCGGCTGGCTTGATTCCCAGGAGATCCCGGTCTATCGCGGGAGAGCCAGGGTGGGCCGGGAGCGCCTGGTGACGGTGGAGGGGCCGGATGCGGCGCGGCTTTACGGAAAGAAGATACTTCTCGCCTGCGGCGCCAGGCCGGCCCTTTTGGACGCGCAGATGATGGCCCTGCCGGGAGTGGAGACCAGCGACAGTCTGATGGCGGCCGACGACTGGGATTTTTCCCGGATTGTAATCATCGGCGGCGGCCTGGTGGGAACGGAATTTGCCACCGTACTGCATGCGATGGGGCTGGACGTGACAATTTTGGAGAGGGCCGATTATCTGCTGCCGGGAATGGATGAGGAGATTGGCCGCTACATGCAAAAAAGCATGGAAGAGAAGGGCATTCGCGTTTATACGGGAGCCGGGAGCAGCCGGGTGGAACAGCGGGAGGGCTCGCTGTACTGTACTTATCGCTCCTTGGGAAAAGAGAAGGAGCTTTGTACGGAGCGGGTGTTAGTGGCGATGGGCCGGCGGGCCCAGCTGGAGGAGCTTTTTGAGCCGGAATTGGCCTCCATGCTGGATACCAACAATGGGGCTCCCGTGGTGGGCAGCGATTTTCAGACCAGTATCCCCGGAATTTACGCCGTGGGGGATATGCTCCAGCGCACCCAGCGGGCTCATACGGCGGCGGCCCAGGCCACTTACCTGGTGGAATCTCTGGCGGGGCGGCAGCCGTCGCTGCTTTTATCCAGCGTCCCGGCAGGCATGTATCTGAATCTTCCGATTATACCTAGCTGTGTCCATACCAGCCCGGAAGCGGCCAGCGTCGGTCTTACGGAAGCGCAGGCCCGCCGCGCGGGCTGTCAGATTCGCTGCGGCATTTACTCCATGGAAGATAACAGTCAGGCGATTATTACAGGAAGGCGGACCGGTCTTATTAAGCTGGTCTTCGCCCTGCCCGGCAAGATTTTGATCGGTGCGCAGATTATCTGTCCCAGGGCTACCGATATGATCGGAGAAATGGCGTCGGCCATTGCCAACAGTCTGACAGCCCGGCAGATGATGTTGGCCATGCGGGCTTATCCCACTTACGGTGAGGGAATCGCCAGAGCTGTGGAGAACAGCGGACTTTTATGAGTCCAGCTGATCGATGATCTCAATGGCCCTGAGGGTAATTCGGGTCAGAAGATCTACTTTTTCGCCGTAGTCCGGCGTGTTGGCCGTGGCCATTCTTCCGTGGCTCTCATAGAGGCTGGGACCGGTCAGAAGGATGGTACCGGCCTTCAGTCCGCCCAGGAGAGAGGAGACTACAAAGAGGGCGGAGCTTTCGTTTTCCAGCGCCAGCACGCCGGCATCGGTCCATTTGCGGATACGTTCTTCCCAGCCTTCATGGGCGCCGGGGCTTTCCATATAGAAAGCGTCGTGGCTCCGGACCAGTCCCACATAAGGGCTCACGCCGTATTCCCGGCAGGCCTGCCGCAGAGAGTTTACCACATCAATATCGGCGATGGCCGGATATTCCAGAGGAATATATTCCGGCGTCGTTCCCTCGCCCCGGACCGCTCCGGTGCAGATTACGAAGGAACCGGCGGGGATACCTGGCTGGATATTGCCGCCGGTGCCCATACGAATCAGAGTCTTTGCTCCGATCTGCTTTAGTTCTTCGACGCATACTGCTACGGCCATGCCGCCCATGCCGGTGGACATCACGGATACGCCCACATTTTTATAGGCGCCGGTATAAGTGGGATTGCCGCGGGATACGGCCATTAACTGGGCATTTTCAAAATGCCGGGCGACCATTTCGCATCTGGCCGGATCGCCCGGAAGAATTACATGCTTTGCAATATCGTTTTCATCCAGACCGATATGCCACATTTTTCCCTCGTTGTTTTCCAGTCTCATTGCTTTATACTTCATGTCTGACCTCCTTTGCCGGCGTTTATCTGACGCCTTTTATTTTTTTGCGCTGATGGCAAAGCGGATTACCGCGTCGTTGTAATAATCCTTGCAAAAGCCCGTTACCCGGTTCTCTCCGTCCACATAGGTTGTGGTCACCAGGGTGTGATGGCTGCCCTCAAATTCACAGGGCAGGTCCATCGCCTTTACCGCTTCCACGGGAACGGATACGCATTCATATTCGGCAACGACCGCATTGGCGGTAATTCCGTCTATAATTTTCCGTTCTCGTGCGTCGTCATCGTCTGCCGGGTCTTCTTCTGTCAGACCGGACAGGAAATACCAGGTGGAGTAGATCGCGTCCAGTCCGTTGAGACGGTATACCCGGGCGAAGAACATGATTTCATGGGACGGCTGCGGACAGAATTTTTCGGTGAGAAAATCATCGCAGCCGACAGAGGTAAGAATGCTGCCGCTTTTGGAGAGCTCTCCTTGCAGGGCAATTCTTTCGGGAGGAAAGAGAAAGCCGAGGGGAGCCTTGCGGCGGTGTTTTTCCCGGCGGCTGTCATAGCAGACAAAGCTGCCCTTGCCTTTCCGGGTCCGGATATAGCCGTCTTCGTACAGGATGGAGAGGGCCGTGCGAAGGGAGGTTCGGCCCACTCCCATGATTGCGGCCAGCTCATGTTCTCCGGGCAGCTGGTCTCCGAATTGCAGAAGATTCTGCCGGATCAGCCGCTGGATGCGCCGGTAGATCTCAATGTACACGGGAGTGTCCCGGGATATGGTGGTGATTTTCAGCTGCTTTCGTATCGCAGGATCTGCGAAAATTTCTCTTTTTTCGGTTATGTCTGTCATCTTGGCGCTGCTTTTTGTCTCGGTCATTTATGATTCCTCCAGGACTTTCCTGATTTTTTTATTCAGACTGTGAACCGCTTTCTCCGCGCGGGAGAGCACCTCTTCCTCGTCGATGAAAGTGAAGCGGCCGCCCCGAAGCAGAATCTCTCCGTCCAGAAAAACGGTGTCCACGGCCCGTCCGTCGGCGGCATATAGAAAATTCCCCAGCTTATAGTCCGGGTTGAAGAATCCGATTTCGTGATCCATGTCCACCAGAATGAAATCGGCGATGTTTCCTTCCCGGATTTCGCCCATTTTTTCATAGCCCAGAGCCTGCATTCCGCCAGCCGTCATCATACGGTACATTGTGCCGGCGTCCAGGACCGTGGGATCGAGGCTGCGTCCTTTCTGGAGATATGCGGCCAGGCGCGCCTCCCGGATCATATCCCGGTTGGAGCTGGAGGCCTCTCCGTCGCAGCCGAGGGTTATGTCGATTCCCCGCTCCAGCATCTCGGCGATCCGGGGAATGCCGTCGCTGATTTTCAGATTGGTGCTGGGGCAGTGTACCGGATGGGCTCCGGTCTCCTTTATCAGATCCAGCTCATGATCGGAGAGCCAGATGCTGTGGGCCAGCAGGGTATGGGGGTCCAGCAGGCCAAATTCATAGAGGGCTTCGGCCTCTCCATCCAAGCCGTACTTTCTGCGTACATCCTCGGTTTCCTTTCGCCCTTCCGCCAGGTGGGTGTGGAAGATAAGCCCGCGCTCATCGGCAAAGCGTTTCAGATTCTGCATCATCTCCCGGGAACAGGCCGGAAGGCCTGCGGGGGCCACGGAGGGGCGCAGTCTGCGGCCGGGAATGCCGCGCACCTTCTGGCAGACGGCCTGGGACCGTTTCAGAGCTTCGTCGATGGTGATTACCGGCGTGGCGTCGTTTTCTGCGATATCGGTGGTGCTGATGCCGACGGTGGCCCGTATCCGGCTGTCCTTGAGAGCCTCCAGCATGGAGTCCAGCAAGGGCCAGTCGGCCATTTCGTTGATTACCGTCGTACCGCAGCGCAGAGCGCTCAAAGCGCCTAGCAGACAGGAATAGTAATTTTCCTCAGGGGAGATTACGGCCTTGATGCGAAAAAGGCGCACCAGCCAGTCTGTGATGGGATAATCGTCCAGCGGTCCCTTCATGAAGGTCTGACTCAGATGGCTGTGGCAGTCGGCAAAGGAGGGCATGGCCAGCATCCCCTTGGCATCTATCACCTCAAAGCCGGCAGGAGTATCGATCTGCGCGTCAATCTTTTCGATCCGGTTTTCTCTGACCAGGATCTGCATTTTCTTAGTGGTCAGCGTTTCAAAATCGGCCAGTTCGCAATTTTTGATAAGGAAATTACCCAACTTTTAACTCTCCTTTCCGTAACCCTGTAAATCTGTGGAAGGTACATTTTACGAACAACATGTCACATGTCACACAAGTTAGATATGTTAATTCTAGCACAGGAGAGCTGCACAGTCAATTGCTTGTATTTCTGCATTCATATTCACGCTTTACCGCATTAGCGTTTGGTACTTGCTAAAATTTGCGATATAATATTTAAGAAAAGCAGTATTATTCTATAATTATCACCAGTTGTACGAGTTGACTGTGTATGAATCAAGTCTGTCATGTCTGTCTCATTTCAAAAGGAACTCGCCCGTCTTTTGTTACCTGTCGTCTGCCGCATGAAAGGAGAGTTTCTTTTTATGGAAATTAGTGTATGGGATCTCATTATTATCGGTGTGTATTTGATTGTTATGGTGTTGGTCGGTGTTTATTCGGTGAAACGAATAAGAAATACCGGCGATTATTATGTGGCGGGACGTTCTTTTGGACCTCTGGTGCTGATGGCTACGGTCTGCGCGACCATTATCGGCGGAAGCGGACTGATGGGGCGGGCCGGCGTCGCCTATTCGGACGGTTTTAAGGCGATTCTGACAGCGCTTCCCTATTTGCTGGGCATGTTTATATTTTCTGGATTTGCCGGTAAAATTTCGGATCTGGGCATGAAGTACAATCTTACTTCCATACCGGATCTTTTTGATAGGCGGTTTGGCAAGGCTGCCAAATTGATTCTCTCGGTGCTGATTGCCTTTGCCATGATTGGAACCGTTGCCTCCCAGGTGACGGCGACGGCCACGATTATCAAAATGCTCGGCGGCGCTGTTGGTATTTCCTATGAAGCAGGCGCGCTGATTGCCTGCATTGTGTTTATGGTTTATACGGCGACCTCCGGTTTGTTCGGGGTAGTCTATACAGACGTCCTTCAGTTCTATATGCTTTTGATTTTTGTATACATATTAATTCCGGCAGCTGCCCTGCTTTATGTGGGGGGATTCGGCAACTTTGTGCAGAATCTGGACCCGGCTCTGGCGACTCCCTATGTAGACGGGAGCATTTTGGGAGATATCGTTACCTATCTGGTCTTTACCATGGCGGGAGCGGAGATGTGGCAGAGAGCTTTTGCAGCCAAAGACCGCAAAGCCGCCAAAAAGGGAATGTTTCTCGGTACGGCGGTTTATGGCGTGACGATTGTGCTGGTCTATTTTATGGGCGTGGTGGGACGCCAGATTCTGGGCGATGACGTGCTGGCTCAGTTTGGCTCCACGGACGCAGTCGTGCCGGCTCTGGCTATCAAAATTTTGCCGATGGGGCTTACGGGGCTTGCCCTGGCGGGCGTTCTGTCGGTTATTATGTCTACGGCGGACAGCTATCTGCTGGTTTCGGTGCAGACCTGTGTGCATGATATCGGAAAGACCGTGTCGCCGAAAATGACGGAAAAGACGGAAATTCTGCTGTCCCGTATTTTTGCCATCATCCTTCCTCTTACGGCGCTGGTCATTGCCCTGTACATTCAGAACGCCTACAATATTTTGATGTTCGCCTGGAGCTTTTATGCGGCAGCGGCCGGCATTCCGGCCTTTGCCGCGCTCTTCTGGAAAAAAGCTACCAACGCCGGCATTATAGCGGCAATGGTCAGCGGATTCGCAGTTTGCGTAGGCTGGAAACTGGCGGGAGAGCCTCTGGGACTGGGATCTGCCGTGCCGGGAACCCTGGCCTGCGGTATCGCCCTGGTGGCGGTGAGCCTTGCCACCTGCCGCAAACACCCTTCCGTATTTTTGAAGGCGGAAAAGCAGAGCTGAGGAGATGCTGCAATATCGATCAATCCGGCGGCTTTGGCAAGTCCGGACAGCTTCGGCATTATAAATGGGAATGAAAAAACAGTGGCATGTGCCGGCCTCCTGTGCTAAAATGAAACGGTATAACCTTGACAGGAGGATCAAGTATTCATTATGAAGGAAAAGGTTTTGCTGTTTCACTTTACCGATGAAGAAATTCTGGCCCGCATGCAGCTGGCTCTTTTAATCAATAAAGTGGGAGCGAAAAAGGTAGAAAGAAAAGATTATTGCCAGTCGGTGGGATATCTGGCTGGTGTGGCTGGGAAAAAAGCGGCGGAAGTGGAGTATGATGGACCGGAGCTGGAGGAGCCCATGATGATTATGTGCATGGACAGCCGGCGTATCGACGAGCTTTTGACCGCTTTTCGCCGTACCGGCGTCCCCCGGATCGCTTATAAAGCTATGCTGACGCCTACCAACAGTGACTGGACTCCCCTGGAGCTCTACGAGGAGCTGAAAAGGGAGCATGAGGCCATGCACAAGGCAGGCGGGCAGACCGAAAAAAGTGATCAATAAGGAGGATGCAGCAACAGATGACGGAGAAAAAAATAAAGATAGCCGTTTCGGCCATTGTTCTGATTGCCATGGTCCTGTTTCACGTGTTGGAGCCCGCGGCGGATACGGCGGATATGTTCAGTATGATCCTGGCGGTGGTCGTCGTAAGTGTGTTTTTATTCCGTTTTCCGCTGACAATCTATCTGCCGTCTATGGTGTTTCTGGTTTTGGCCGGAGCCGGTTCCATTTATCTGATGTATGACAAACTGCCCGGCTGGGATCGTTTTGTTCATTATTTCAGCGGAGTGGTTCTGGGGGCGGTAGGCTATACGGCAATGAGCTACCTCCTTCGCTGGCGGGGACTTCCCCAGGACAGAGTGCTTTTATTTCTGGCGGCCTTCGTCTTTGCCGGTATGTGCGCCGGAGCCTGGGAAATCGGGGAATTTTCGGCGGATCAGCTTTTTGGCATGGAGGTTCAGCATGGAAATACCGATACCATGGGCGATATTGTCTGCGGCTTTCTGGGCGGGCTGACTTTTTGCGCAGGAATGTTTATCTGGCAGAGGCTGTCCGCAGGAGGCAGACGCAGGCGGCATACGGAGCCCAAAAAGAACATGGGAAAAAAGAGCAGGAGCAAAAGCTTCAGCATATGGAACTGACAGAGTTCCGATCGTATAACAGGTGCGGACAAGTCCCAGAGGGCGCTTTCGGAAAATATCCGGAAAGCGCCCTTTCACAGGTCTGCCGGTGAAAATCAGCGAGGTCTGTCAGGTCCGCCGGGACGTACCGGACCGGGCCCCATGGGAGGTCCGTCGGGGTGTCCGTGCCCGGGTCCCATGGGAGGTCTGCCAGGGTGTCCGTGTCCGGGTCCCATGGGAGGTCTGCCGGGACGCACCGGCCAGGGACCTCCGGGACTTGCAGGGGGTCTGGCGGGGCCGCCGCAGCTGCAGCGTATACGTCCGCCGCTTATGCGGCAGCCGCAGGGTCTATCGTTAAAGGATAATGCCATAGATATTCTCCTGTTTGGTCTGGTTTTGCTATAAGATATGTGAAAGAGGAGAGAAATGTACAGGCGAGCAAGGAATTTTGATATTGGACAGATCAGCCGGTCAGGTCAGTGCTTTCGGCTGAATCCGGTGGAAAAACAAGAGAAAGGGCAGGCAGATGGTCAGGCGAACGGGGAGTATCGGCTGATAGTAGGAGAGAAAACGCTGTATCTGAGACAAGGCGGGGATGAAATCTGGCTTTCCTGCGGCGAGGAGGAATGGGAGAAAATCTGGCGGTCTTATTTTGACTGGGATACGGATTATGGAGCTTTTCAGGACGCGGTGGACCCGGAGGACGCCTATATGCAGGCGGCTATACGGACCGGCGGCGGAATACGCATATTGCGGCAGCCGCTGTGGGAGACCCTGGTCAGCTTTATTATTTCCCAGCAGAACAATATTCCGAGGATCAAGGGATGTGTGGAGTCTCTCTGCACACTTTTTGGCGAAGAGAGGATCGACAGCCGGGGATATGTTTACCATACGTTTCCGGATGCCGGCCGGCTGGCAGCTCTTTCTTTGGAGGATCTGGCTCCCTGCCGTCTGGGCTATCGCAGCCGCTACATTCTGGCGACGGCCCGCATGGCGGCGCAGGGAGAGATCGATCTGGAGGCTCTTGGGGATCTGTCTTATGAGGAGGCCAGACGGGAGCTGATGCGCCTGCCCGGTGTGGGCAAAAAGGTGGCGGACTGCATCTGTCTTTTTGCCCTGCATCATATCGAAGCATTTCCTGTGGATACCCATATTCAGGCAATGCTGCGGGAGCATTATCCGGACGGATTCCCCTTTGACCGGTATAAGGGCTTTGCCGGCGTATTGCAGCAATATGGTTTCTACTATGAGAGCTTTGGACGGCGCCTTCGGTAGCCGGGGAAAAATACCGGAATCTGTTGTACTTTGCGAAACATTCCGTTTGTTAGGGTGAGAGCGCTTTGGTGACAGCAAAGCGTAGGAGAGTGCGGCTGCCTGGGCAGCTTTTGAGACTGGAGGAAGGAAATGTTTCACAAAGGAGAAATACTGGATGATGATCAGGCGCGAGAGATCATCGAAGAGCTGTATCAAAAGGGACACAATCTGGCAGACCATGTGATCGAACAGATCCTGGGCAATCAGGTGGACCGGGCGGGCAGAGAGGATCTGATTCAGGAAGGTTTTCTGCGAATGATTGTTCATGTGGAAGCGCTGAAGGACAGAAGCTTGGGGGAACGCCTGTCCTATATGTGTACTGCCATGCGAAACATCGCCATTGACGAGGGCAGGAGACTGACCAGGCAGCGGCTGCTGGGGGTAGAGGAGCTGTCGGAAATTCAGGAGTATGCACGGGTATCTTCGGCTGAGCTGACGCCGGAGGAGCAGTATCTGCGCAAGGAGGAGGCGCAGGCCCAAAACGGCAGGCTTCGGGCTGCTCTTTCAAGGCTGGCTCCCCGGGAGCAGGCCTTGCTGGAGGAAAAATATGTTCATGGATTAAGCGACCGGGAGCTGGGACGCTTGTTTGGAATCAAGAGCCGCTGCGTCAGCGTTTATGTGGCCAGGGCCAGAAAAAAAGCAGTTTTTTATTATGCGCAGGAACTGGAGGGGTGAAAAGAAAAATTTATGTAAAGAAAATGTAAAACTTTAACTTTGACATGCCGTCTTTTTCACTGTATAATAAATTGTTTTTTTAAGGATTACATCGGAAAAGGGTGGAAATATACAGATGAAAGAAAGATGGCCGGAGGAAGCAAGGCGAGGGATAGAGCTGGCGGAAAAGGGGTTGTTTTTGCTGGCGGTGCCTTTTGCGGCCTTTTATATGATGCAGTTTATCTTTGGCGGCATGCCATGGGAATACTCATTTTCTGTGGCGCTGGGAAACGCTCTGTGTATCGGGGCGGTATACTATCCTCTCTGCGCACTGACAGGACGGCCGGTGATCTCCGGTCTGATTATTGTGATTTTGGCGGGCGTCTGGGGAGCGGCCAATTATTATATTGCTCAGTTTCGCGGGAATCCGATTCTGCCCTGGGATCTGACCGCTTTGCAAACGGCTGTGGCCGTGTCCGGCAGCTATCATTTCAGTCTTACCTGGAGGATGGTCCTGGCCCTGTTTTTGGCGGGGGGGCTGATTGCGCTGATGGTGTGCGGCAGAAAGCGGGGAGGGCTGCGGCTGCATCTGCGCGGCGCGGGCCGCGGGATCATTCTTGCCTGCGGTCTTTTGTGTCTGGGAGCGGCATCTCAGATCGATAATCTGAAAGAGCTTGGCATCTCTGCGGACGTGTGGGACCAGGCGAAGGCATATCGGGAGAGCGGGATTTTGGGAGCTTTTCTGTGCAATCTGGAATTTCTCGATGTGGATGTGCCGGAGGGATATTCTGCCGGCCGGGCGGAGGAGCTTCTGACGGAGGCGGCGGCCTCCGGAGGAGAAGAGGGGGAGATCCTGGTGTCCCAGACGACCGGTTCAGTCTCACAGGAGACGCCCCATATCATTGCGATTATGAACGAATCCTGGGCGGACTTTGAGGAATTTGGCAATCTTTCTCTGTCCGGGGAGGTTATGGAGTATATTCATTCTCTGGATTGCGTCCAGGGCCATGCCTACACCTCTGTGTTCGGCGCCGGCACCAGCGCCAGTGAGTTTGAGTTTTTAACCGGGAATACCATGACCTTCCTGCCGCCGGGAAGCATTCCCTATCAGCAGTATATTTTGCAGCCCACCTCATCCATGGCTTCTGTTTTAAAGGAGTATGGCTATACCTGTCTGGCGTTTCATCCGGGGGAGAGAAGCTCCTGGCAGCGGGATCAGGCCTATCCCCTGCTGGGCTTCGACCAGTTCAAATGCGGGGAGGATATGGATGTGGAAGCCGCAGAATCTCACGGCTATATCAACGATCAATCGGATTTCAATCAGTTAATCTGGGAGTTTGAAAACCGGCAGCCCGGTGAGAAGCTGTTCCTTTTCAATGTCACAATCCAAAGTCACGGCAGCTATACCGATCCGGATTACCCGGCCAGGATGCAGCTTGCAGATGAGCCGGGGAAGTATCCTCTGGCGGAGCAGTATCTGACGCTGGTGCAGGAGACGGATCAGGCCTTTCAGACGCTGATTCAATATTTTGAGCGGCAGGAAGAGCCGGTGATGATTGTGATGTTTGGCGATCATCAGCCTTCGCTGGAACAGGAATTTCTGGATAAGGCCTATGGGGTGAAGCAGGAAGATATGACTATGGAAGAGTACATGGGCAAATTCCGCGTGCCTTACCTGATCTGGACCAATTACGAGTGGGAAGCAGAGACGCCGCAGCTCATGAGCCTGAACTTTCTGGGAGAATATGTGCTGGAGTGCGCGGGAATAGACAGCGGCGAATACGGCGGTTTTCTGCGGGAATTCCGGCAGGAGATACCGGCCCTGACATTTTCCGGATATTTTGACAGGGAGGGCAACGCCCACAGTCATCTGGAGACCAATGAATTTGCCGAAAAGATAGAAGAATATCAGATTGTCCAGTATCAGGAGATGTTTGGAACAAAATAAGACGAAGCATATGAATGCGCCAATTCAAAACGCCTGCCCTGATTGCAGAGGGCAGGCGTTTTGCGGCCGTCCGGTGTTTTGCGGCCGAAGGACGGCGTGTATTTATACATTAAACCGGAAGAGGATAACGTCTCCGTCCTGCACGACGTAATCCTTGCCTTCTAGGCGAACCAGGCCCTTGTCTCTGGCGGCGGCGTAGGAGCCGGCATCCAGAAGCTCCTGATAGTTGATTACCTCGGCGCGGATAAAGCCGCGCTCAAAATCGGAGTGGATCTTGCCGGCGGCCTGGGGAGCCTTGGTTCCCTTTTTGATGGTCCAGGCCCGGGTCTCCTGTTCGCCGGCGGTCAGGAAGCTGGTGAGACCCAGAAGGGAATAGCTGGCTTTGATCAGCTTGTCCAGACCGGACTCGGTCAGACCCAGATCTTCCAGGAACATCTGCTTTTCATCCTCCTCCAGCTCCGAGATCTCGGCCTCGATTTCGGCGCAGATGACAAAGACCTCGCATCCGTTTGCCGCAGCGAATTCCCGGACTTTCTGTACATGAGGATTGGAGGCTGCGTCGTCGGCCAGATCGTCCTCGGCAACGTTGGCAGCGAAGATCACAGGCTTCCAGGTCAGGAGATTCAGGCTTTGAACGAAGGCCAGTTCATCCGGATCGTCAAAGGACATGGACTTGGCTAACTGACCTTCCTCCAGATGGGCCTTGATCTGCTTTAAAATCTCCAGTTCTTTGGCCAGGCTCTTGTCGTTCATGGCAGAACGGGTGGTCTTGGAGATGCGGCGCTCCAGCACCTCCAGGTCAGCAAAAATCAGCTCCAGATCGATGGTTTCAATATCCCGCAGAGGATCGATGCTGCCGTCCACATGGATGACATTGGGGTCTTCGAAGCAGCGAACCACATGGACGATGGCATCCACTTCGCGGATGTTGGCCAAAAACTGATTGCCCAGGCCCTCGCCCTTGGAAGCGCCCTTTACCAGACCGGCAATATCTACAAATTCAATGACGGCCGGCGTGGTCTTGCGGGAGTGGTAGAAGTCCGTCAGGAGCTTCAGCCGGTGATCCGGCACGGCTACTACGCCCACATTGGGGTCTATGGTGCAGAACGGGTAGTTGGCGGATTCTGCCCCTGCCTTGGTCAGCGAATTAAACAGGGTGCTTTTTCCTACGTTGGGAAGTCCTACGATACCTAATTTCATATATTTTCACATCTCCTTTGTTTATCCATGGTTTAACGGCAGTCCGATTATATCACAGCAAATCTTTCCCCTCAAGAGGATAATCCAATTATTTTCTGCTCTGCGCCTTATTCTGCGAAGATGGGGCGAGGGAGAGGGGAGATACCAGGGCTCTAAGAAAAAGTTGCTCTAAGCAGAAGAATGGTATATAATGCCCTGTAGGCAGACGGCAGCAAAAAAGTGCTGCTTTTTGATTCAAGGGAGAAAAAAGTATGAAAGAACTGAAGTTTGTCAGCCGTTATGTGAGGCGGCATGGTCTCCAGTACGTGCTGGGAATAGCGGCTCTTTTTGCCGTTGATTTGATGAATGTTTATATCCCGCAGTATACCGGAGAGATTACGGACGGGCTGGAAGCGCATACCATTGGGATGGACGGGGTGTGGAGCCTGATTATCCGGATTCTGATTCTGGGCGTGATTATTGCGCTGGGACGTTTCTTTTGGCGCTACTTTATCTTTGGAGCGTCCCGCTCCATTGAAAAGGAGATGCGCAACGACCTGTTCGGTCATCTGGAGACGCTGTCCATGCGTTATTATAACGAGCACAAGACGGGAGATTTGATGGCTCATTTTACTAATGACCTGGCGGCGGTGCGGATGTTTCTGGGGCCTACGGTGATTACAGCCTTTGACGCCACCGTAATGCTGATTCTGGTGTTGGGGCAGATGATCCTTTATGTGAATGTAAAGCTGACGCTGGTGGCGGTGCTGCCGCTGATTCTGATTGTGTTTGGCGATTATTTCTATGGAAAAATCATGCACCGGCGCTTTATCCGCAAGCAGGAGGCCTTTTCCGATCTGACGGATCAGGTGCAGGAGGCGGTCACCGGCATCCGTGTGATCAAAGCCTTTGTGCAGGAGAGAAAAGAGCTGGCGGCCTTTGCCAGAACAAACCGATTTAACCAGGAAAAGAACCTGGGAGTGGTTCGGGTGCAGGCTTTATTTCTGCCTGTTCTGGATCTGATTGTCGGCATCAGCAGCCTGCTGACTCTGCTGTACGGCGGTTATCTGGCCATTGTCGGGGATATCAGCCTGGGACAGTTCGTGGCCTTTAATTCCTATATATCGATGCTGGTATGGCCGATGATTGCAGCCGGCGAGTGTATCACCTACGTGTCCCAGGGCCTGGCCTCCCTGCGCAGAATTCAGGTTATTTTTCAGGAAAAGCCGGATATTGTGGATGGCGAAGGAAATGGTGAAGAAAATAGCGAGGAAAATGGCGAAAAGGCAGATCGTGTGGAGAAGCTGGAAGGAGAAATTCGTCTGGATCATATGACGTTCTCCTATCCCGGACAAAAGCAGACGCCGGCTCTGACGGATATCTCTCTGGAGATACCGGTGGGGAGCACGCTTGCTATTCTGGGACGGACCGGCAGCGGCAAAACGACCCTGGCTAATCTGCTGATGCGGCTGTATGACGCGGAGCCCGGTACGATTTGCATCGATGGTCATCCTCTGCGGGAGATCCCCCTGCGCGTGCTGCGCCGCGATATTGCCTATGTGCCTCAGGACAATTTCCTGTTTTCGGATACGCTGGAGAATAATATTGCCTTCGGCGTGGAGGATAAGAACCCGGAGGCAATCCGGCAGGCGGCGAAGGATGCCTGTATTCATGATAATATTATGGATTTCCCCGACGGTTATCAGACCATGGTGGGAGAGCGGGGCGTGACGCTGTCCGGAGGGCAGAAGCAGCGCAGCTCCATTGCCAGAGCCCTGCTGAAGGATGCTCCGATTCTGATTCTGGACGACGCTTTATCGGCGGTGGATACGGACACAGAGGAGCAGATTCTGAAAAATCTGCGTATCAATCGCCGGGGGAAAACGACGCTGATCATCGCCCATCGAATCTCTACGATTCAGCAGGCCGATCATATTCTGGTTCTGGACGAGGGGCGCACGGTGGAATACGGCACCCATGAGGAGCTGATGGCCCGCCATGGCCTGTACCGCAGTATCTATGAGAAGCAGCAGCTGGAAAAACAGCTCAGTGAGGAGGCGGAGGATGAAACTGTTTCAAACGAAAAAGGATGACCAGGACGAGCTGAATTACGAAGGAAATGCCGTGCTGCGAATGATGTCCTATATGAAGCCCTACTGGCCTACGGTGGCTTTCTGCTTCCTTTTGGTGCTCATCATCACGGCGCTGGAGCTGTACCGCCCGATTCTGATCGGCGATGCCATCGATAATTTTATTACCGGAGACTACGAAGCGGGAGAGCTGGTACAGGAGAGATTTAACGGCGTACTGTGGGCGGCAGCCCGTTATGTGGGCGTGCTTTTGCTGCTCTTTGTATGCAACCGTGTTCAGTATGTGCTTTTGCAGTCTACGGGACAGAAGATTATTTATGAAATCCGCAATGAGCTGTTTACCCATGTGGAAAGTCTGTCCATGCGGTTTTTTGATCTGACGCCGGTGGGCAAGATCGTCACCCGCATCACCAACGATGTGGAGGCCCTGAACGATATGTACTCCAACATCCTGATCAAGCTTTTCAAAAATCTGATGAAAATACTGGGACTGGCCATTGTGATGCTCTGTCTGGATGTGCGGATGGCCCTTCTGTCCTTTGTGCTGGTGCCGGTGGTGATTGTTCTGACTGTGATTTTCAAGCGGATATCCAGACGGACTTATCAGATAACCAGAACCAAGATTACGGCGCTCAATACCTTTTTGTCAGAAAACATCTCCGGTATGAAGGTGATCCAGATTTTTAATCGGGAGAAGGAAAAGAATGAGGAATTTGCCGGAAAGAGTGAGGAGCTGTATCGGGCCAACTATCGGGAGATGATGGTTTTTGCCATTTTCCGGCCCAGTATCTATATGCTGTCGGTGCTGGCTCTCGTTATCGTACTGGCCGGCGGCGGGGACAGCGTGTTGTCCGGTTCTTTGTCTCTTGGCACGCTGTATATTTTTCTTCAGTATATTAATACCTTCTTTGAACCCATTCAGGAGCTGGCGGAACAGTTCTCCACCCTTCAGTCGGCGATCGCTTCGGCGGAGAAGATATTTACCCTTCTGGATGTAAAGCCTGTGGTAAACGATCCGGAGGAGCCGGTGGAGCTGGAGCGAATTGAGGGCCGTATTGAGTTTAAGCATGTGTGGTTTGCTTATGACGGGGAGGATTACATCCTGAAGGATGTGAGCTTTACCATTGAACCGGGGCAGAAGGTGGCCTTTGTGGGAGCTACCGGCGCGGGAAAATCCTCCATTCTCAATCTGATCGGCCGTTATTACGACATTCAAAAGGGAGAGATTCTGCTGGATGGGGTGGATATACGGCGGCTGAAAAAAGAGCAGCTGCGTTCGGCTATCGGTCAGGTGCAGCAGGACGTATTTCTTTTTACAGGAGATATTGCCAGCAATATTCGGCTGCGCAACGAGGAGATCAGCGAGGAAACCGTGATGCAGGCAGCCCATGAGGTCAATGCAGATCGGTTTATCGAAAAGCTCCCCGGCGGTTATCACGAGAGGGTGTCGGAGAGAGGAGCTACCTTCTCGGCGGGACAGAGACAGCTTTTGTCCTTTGCCCGTACGCTGGCCTTCGATCCCGCCATTCTCATTCTGGATGAGGCTACGGCCAATATCGATACAGAGACGGAGCAGTGGATACAGGAGGCCATGGAGAAGCTGATGGCAGGACGGACGACTATCATGGTAGCTCATCGCCTTTCTACGATTCAGCATGCCGATAAGATTATCGTGATGCATAAGGGGAGAATTCGGGAAAGTGGTACACATCAGGAATTGCTGGAACAGGACGGAATTTACAAAAAACTCTACAAATTGCAGCTCGCCTAAAAAATATTGTAAGAATTGGTAAGAAATAAGGGAGCAAAAAAGTAAAGAACCTATTGTATGATGTACAAGGGGCCGCGAGGAAGGAATGGTTATTCCGTCACCCGCGGCCCTTTGGATATCAAAAAGAAAGGCGGCGAAAAGGAATGATGACAACAGGGAAGAAAATAATCGCTCTTTTGACGGCGGGAGCTTTGCTGGCGAGTTTGGCCGGCTGCCAGCTGGGAACAGATGAACCGACGGTGAAAAAACAAACCGCAGTGCAAAGCGGCGTCTATGCGCAAGAAAGCTGGATGGAAGGCGGCCTGCCGGAGAATATATCGGCGTTGCTTCATGCCGGAGATAAAATATTGGTGGTAGGAGATCAGAAGGAGGAGGGGGATTCGGCCTATTTACCCTCCGCTCTTGTTACAGAGGACGGCGCAGTGTCGGAGGAAATCCGCTATGCGGCGGCAGGCACATTGTCCATGGATCTGGCAGCAGATTCGGAGGGGAATTTATATACGCTGACCAGTGAGGTTAACGAAAACGGGGAAACTGGCGCCACAGTCCTGGTACAGCTGCGGGCTGACGGCGAAGAAGGGTTTCGGACAAAAATATCGGAGGACTCTTCGGTCTACGGGGAAGGGCTGCTGTGCGTGTCGGACGATCAGATTGCGGTGCTGACCAATGAACAGCTGCAGATTTATGATTCTGCGGGCAGCAGAACCAGCGTGCTGTCCGGTACGGCCGGCGCATCCAATATATATAAAACGGAGAGCGGCAGAATCTTTCTGGAGTATGAAGAAGAAAAGCATGTTCTAAAGGAAGCGGATCTGCAAAAGGGAGCTCTCTCAGGAGAGTGGGACGTACCTGGAAGTGGTTCTATCTATGAGGGCCGCACTTATGATCTTTTGCTGGTGACTGACACGGGAATTCAGGGCTGGAACCTGGGCAGCGAGCCGGAGGAATTGATGAATTTTCTGAATTCGGATTTTCCTAACAGCTATTTCAGCAGCCTGGTGCAGCTAAGCGACGGAAGCTTTCTGGGATTGTACTATGGAGAAAATGGCGCAGTGCTGGGGCATTTCACTGCGGTGGACCCGTCAGAGCTAAAGGAGAAGACGGTGATTGTGCTGGCCGGTTATGGAGTAAATGGAGATATTGTCCAGAGGGTCGCAGCCTTTAACAAGAGCAATGACCAGTATCGGGTCCAGGTGAAAAATTACTATACGGAGTATAGTGAGGAGGGGCTGACTAAGCTGAATGCGGAGCTTTCGTCGGGACAGACCCCGGACATTCTGTTAATAGATCCCTCCATGCCGGTGGACAGCTATATTGCCAAAGGCGTACTGGCGGATCTGAATCCATTCCTGGAAAAGGACAGCGAACTGAAGCGGGAGGATTTTCTGCAAAATATTATGGAGCTTGGCAGCAGGGACGGCAAGTGGTATCAGATGATTCCCGCCTTTTCCGTACAGACTCTGGCAGGGAAGGCATCTGTTGCAGGAGATGGACTGACCCTTGCGGAAATAGAGAAGCTGAAAGAAACCCATCCTGAGCTGAAAGAGATTCTCAGCAATTCTTCCCGGGAGGAAGTCATGACCCTGGGAATGCAGATGATGGGCGGCGATATCATGGACCAGGCCAAGACCGGGGATGGGACTGCCCTGTCGGAGCTTTTGCAGTTTGCGGCCATGTTTCCTGAGACTCCTTTGTATGCGAATGATGATTCCTACTGGAATAATGCTGCGGGCATGTACCGGGAGGGGAGGACTTTGCTGGCTTCGTTCCATCTCAGCTCTTTCTTCGATTATATTTCCATGGAGCAGGGCAGCTTTGGCGAGGCTATCTCCCTGATCGGTTTCCCCGGCTCCGGCAACCGGGGAGTAGTGAATGCGGATGTACGGCTGGCAATCTGCGCCGGATCGCCCAATCAGCAGGGAGCCTGGGAGTTTTTGCGGTATTTCCTGACGGATGAGTTTCAGAGCGCTGTGGACGGATACTGGCCTGTCAGCCTGCGGCAGCTGGACGCGCTGGCGCAGAAGGCTGCCAGGCGGCCCAGCTATACGGACGAGAACGGCCAGGAGGTAGAATACGATATGACCTTTTTCTTGGGAGATCAGGAGATTAAGCTGGAACCCATGACGATGCAGGAGACGGAGCCGGTCAAGGCCTATATCGCCTCCCTTAACGAGGCTGCCTTCCAGAATGATGAGGCGGTAAATATCGTGCAGGAGGAGGCTGGAGCGTATTTTAACGGACAGAAGAGTCTGGACGAAACGCTGAAGGTCATTACCAACCGTCTGAGGCTCTATCTGGAGGAGAACAGCTGAAGACAAATAATTGCCGAAGATAAGGGCTAAATACAGTTGACAAAGGCGGATGAGTATGATATGTTTTTATCAGTGAAAATGAAATAGATTCTTCGGGGCAGGGTGAAATTCCCTACCGGCGGTGAGAGTCCGCGACCCGCGATGAGCGGCTGATCCGGTGAAATTCCGGAACCGACAGTATAGTCTGGATGAGAGAAGAATTACAGCCTGCAAAGGTATATTCAGGTCTCATATCCCCGTGGATATGGGACCTTTTTGCATGGCCTGCAATCTCAGAAGGATTTAAATCATTGGAACGGAAAATCTGAAATTGCAAGGAGGATGCAAAATGAAAAAATGGACTACACAGAAAATGATCTACACAGGTATGCTGGCGGCCGTGGCGGGGGTGCTTATGTCCTTGGAAATATCGGTTCCGATGATGCCGCCTTTCTATAAGGTAGATTTCAGCGATGTTCCCTCGTTTGTCGCTCTGTTTACCATGGGGCCCGCCTCGGCGGTGATGGTGGAGCTTATCAAGATTGTGATCAAGCTGATTACGGTGGGAACCAATTCCATGTATGTGGGCGAGTTCGCCAATCTGGTCGGCATTGCTTTGTTTGTGATCCCTACCTGGCTGGTGTACCGGGCGGGCGGCAGGACCAAAAAGGCGGCGGTCAGAGCCATGGCGGTCAGCGTGCCGGTGCGGGTAGCTTTTTCCTGCTGTATCAATGCTTTTATCACCTTGCCCATGTATGCGGCGGCCATGGGCCTGCCTCTGGAGCAGGTGATTACCTCTGTGTCGGCGGCAAATCCGGCCATTCACAATCTGACTACCTTTATTATTCTGGCAACGATCCCATTTAACCTGCTCAAAAACGGCCTGAACTGCCTGGTGGCTTATTTCCTGTACAGCCGTCTGGTACGGGTAAGAGTTATTGAAAAGGCGGTGGTCTGAGATGATTCGCAATTACAGAGATTTAACCAGACTTGAGATGGAACAGGTGAACCGGGAAGAGACGATCGTATTGATTCCTCTGGGGGCTCTGGAGCAGCATGGCAATCAAGCGCCTCTGGGCACCGACGATATTATTGCGGAGGCGATGGTAAAATACATCCGGGAGGAGCTGGAGGCGGAGGACGAGGATTTCCCGATGCTGGTTTTTCCGGTGATTCCCGTGGGGTTAAGCACCGAACATCGAAATTTCTGCGGCTCCATCACTTTCCGACCGGACACTTACTATCATCTGCTCTACGATATCAGCGTTAGCCTGGCCCATCACGGCTTCAAAAAACTGGCCTTTTTGGTCTGCCACGGCGGGAATGCTCCCATTGTCCAGGTGCTGAGCCGGGAGCTTCGCAGCGAGCTCGGCATATCGCCTTTTATCCTGTCTTCCGGTGCGTTCAGCCATCCGGATGTAAAGGCTACCGTATCGGAGGGAAACATCTGGGATTTCCACGGAGGAGAGATGGAAACCTCCATGGTGATGGCGGTGGATGAGAGTCTGGTAAAGCTGGATACCGCCGAGGCGGGGATTCCGGCCGCTTTTGCAGCTAACAAGGCCCTGCTTCCTTATGGCAATGTCTCCATCGGCTGGGTCAGTGAGGACTGGCGTACCGCCGAAGGCAAGCCCATCGGCATAGGGGGAGATCCCAGGGGAGCCACCGCCGAGAAGGGACGGATTATTCTGCGCACCAGCGCCAGGGCGCTGATTCCCGGTCTGAAGGAGATTCTCGCCTGGAAAGGGTGAAAGGCCCTGAGCGGATTGAAAAATTTCAAAAACTCATTGACGAATAAAAAATATCTGGTATAATTACAAGTGTGCTAAATATACCCACAGTTGTTTACGCACAATTATACAACTGGAGGGGAGGTCAGGTGAGTCTATGTCGAACGTAATCGTAAAAGAGAACGAGAGCTTGGATAGCGCACTGCGCAGATTCAAGAGAAATTGTGCGAAGGCCGGCATTCAGCAGGAGATTCGTAAGCGCGAGCATTATGAGAAGCCCAGCGTGAGAAGAAAGAAAAAGTCTGAAGCCGCCAGAAAACGTAAATACAACTAATATTACGGGGCGGGTCCTCGTAGAAAAATAGATGGGTGTGCTTTCGATTCGGTCGATAGCGTCCCCATCTATTTTTTCGTTGTTTTCAGAAACCTGGAAATCCCGGTTCTTTCCGAAGGCTGAATAGAACCGGATCATACACAGCAAGAGCGAAGCAGGAGGGCTACATGGGAGGAATATTCGGAACGGTCTCCAAGGGAGACTGTGTGACGGATCTGTATTTTGGAATCGACTACCATTCTCATTTGGGAACGCGCAGAGGCGGCATGGCCGTTTACACGGAAAATGGCTTTGACCGCTCTATTCACAGCATTGAAAACGCTCAGTTCCGCACCAAGTTTGAAGATGCGGCGGCCCGGATGCACGGCCACGTAGGCATCGGCTGCATCAGCGATACGGAACCGCAGCCTTTGATTATTCGCTCCCGGCTGGGGCAGTTTGCCATTACTACAGTAGGGAGGATCAATAATATGGAGGAGCTGGCCGACGAGGCTTTTGAAGGAGGGCGGACGCAGTTTCTGGAGATGAGCGGCAACCGCATCAATCCTACGGAGCTGGTGGCGGCTCTGATTAATCAGAAGAGCAGTATTCCGGAGGGCATCCGCCACGCCCAGCAGAAGATCGACGGCTCCATGACGCTGCTTTTGGCTACGGCTGAGGGGATTTACGCGGCCCGCGATTATCTGGGGCGGACCCCTTTGATTCTGGGAGAGAAGTGGGACGGCAGCCTCTGCGTTTCTTTTGAGTCCCACGCCTATATGAATTTGGGGTATCATACCCTGCGGGAGCTGGGCCCCGGCGAGGTGGTCTATCTGTCTCAGAACGGCGTGCAGGATATACTGCCTCCCTGTGAAAAAAAGAGGGTCTGCACATTCCTGTGGACCTATTATGGCTATCCGACAGCTACCTATGAGGGGATCAACGTGGAGTCCTCCCGCTATCGCTGCGGGGCGCTGATGGCCAAAAAGGACGCGCAGGACGGGCTGGAGCTTGACAGCGTGGGCGGCATACCGGATTCCGGTCTGGCTGCGGCCATCGGCTATGCCAACGAGTCCGGCGTTCCCTTTCACCGGCCTTTTATGAAATATACTCCCACCTGGTCCCGCAGCTTTATGCCGCAGGATCAGAAAATGCGCAATCTGGTGGCCCATATGAAGCTGATACCGGTTCATGATCTGATCCGTGACAAAAAGCTCTTGTTTATCGACGACTCCATTGTTCGGGGAACCCAGCTGCGGGAAACAGTGGATTTCCTCTATGAGAGCGGGGCCAGAGAGGTTCACGTTCGTCCTGCCTGCCCGCCGATTCTCTACGGCTGCAAATATATTAATTTTTCACGGTCTACCTCGGACATGGACCTCATTGCGAGACGGGTGATCGTGCGCCTGGAGGGCGGCGTCCCTTCCGAAGAGCGTCTGGCTCTCTATAAGGATGCGTCCACGCAGGAATATGCGGCCATGGTGGAAGAGATCCGGGAGGAGATGCATTTTACCAGCCTGAAATTCCCCAGCCTGGATATGCTGGTGGAATCCATCGGCCTGCCTGAGTGCGAGCTGTGTACTTACTGCTGGAACGGAAGAGAATAAGACGAGGGGAGCTGCTGTATGAAAGAGCAGAAGCAAAAAAGGCTGGGCGGCTCCCTGCTGCTGACGGCTACGGCGCTGATCTGGGGCGTTTCCTTTGTGGCCCAGAGCGTGAGCGCGGAGCTTGTGGGTCCCTTTACCTTTAATGCGGTGCGGACTCTGCTGGGAGGACTGGTGCTGATCCTCTGGCTCCTGGCGGGGAAAGGCAAAAAAACGCAGCGGGAGAGAAGCAAAGGAGAGAGCCGGCAGCTGATCGCCGGCGGAGTCTGCTGCGGCCTGGCCCTGTGTGCGGCCAGCAATTTGCAGCAGATCGGAATCGCATACACTACGGTGGGCAAGGCCGGTTTTATTACGGCCATGTACATTGTCATTGTACCGGTATTTGGTCTGTTTTTGGGGCGGCGGCCGGGCCTTTTTGCCTGGGTGGGAGTGGCCTTTGGCGTGATGGGCCTCTATTTTCTGTGTATGACGGAGAGCTTTTCCGTGGGACGAGGCGATCTTTGCGTGATGGCCTGCGCTCTTGTCTTTGCCGTACATATTCTGCTGATCGATTATTTTTCGCCCCGTACCGACAGTATAAAGCTGTCCTGCGTGCAGTTTCTGGTCTGCGGCCTGGTATCAGGGGTATTTGCTCTGGCCTGGGAGGAGATAAAGCTTTCGGCGCTGTTATCCGCCTGGGCGCCGATCCTCTATGCGGGGGTGCTCTCCTGCGGCGTGGGCTATACTTTGCAGGCGGTGGGCCAAAAGAGCCTGGACCCGACGGTGGCCTCGTTGATCCTTTCTCTGGAATCGGTGTTTTCAGCCCTGGCCGGTTTTGTGCTGCTGGGGCAGAGACTTACGGTTCGGGAGCTGCTTGGCTGTCTTTTTATGTCGGCCGCCATTGTTCTGGCGCAGCTGCCGGCGCGCAAAAAAGCAAAAAGATTTGAAAACCCCTGATTTTCTTGATTTTTCCGAAGCAAAATCCGGGGTTTTGCCTTGACAAAGGGAAATTCTGCTGATATACTGAAAAACGCTGTAAAGCAAAACAAACATCACGCAGGGGTATGAAAAGGCCGGTGCTGCGGCTGCGGCCGCCAAAAGGCGGCGGCGCGGCAGTCCCTTTCTCTTAAGCCTTTGCGGAAGACCAAACCAAATGGAGGTAAGAAAATGAGTGTAATTTCCATGAAACAGCTGTTGGAGGCTGGTGTACATTTCGGACATCAGACCAGAAGATGGAACCCTAAGATGGCTCCCTACATCTACACCGAGAGAAACGGGATCTACATCATCGACCTGCAGAAGTCTGTGGGTATGGTGGACGAGGCTTATAAGGCCGTAGCCGATATCGTGGCAAACGGCGGCACGATCCTGTTTGTGGGAACCAAGAAGCAGGCTCAGGATGCGGTGAAGACCGAGGCCGAGCGCTGCGGTATGTATTATGTAAATGAGAGATGGCTGGGCGGCATGCTGACCAACTTTAAGACGATCCGCAGCCGTGTAAACCGCCTGCGTCAGATCGAGCAGATGGCCGAGGACGGCACCTTTGACGTGCTGCCCAAGAAGGAAGTCATCGCACTGCGCAAGGAGTGGGATAAGCTGGAGAAGAACCTGGGCGGCATCAAGGATATGGAGAGACTGCCCGACGCCATCTTTGTTGTAGATCCCAAGAAGGAGAGAATCTGCGTACAGGAGGCTCACGCTCTGGGCATTACCCTGATTGGTATCGCCGATACCAACTGCGATCCCGAAGAGCTGGACTATGTGATCCCCGGCAACGACGATGCAATCCGTGCGGTGAAGCTGCTGGTGGGCAAGATGGCGGACGCTGTAATCGAGGCAAACCAGGGCGCCGCTGAGGCTCCGGAGGAGGCCGTGGAGATGACCGATGCCGATTACAATGTGGAATACAGCGAGAAGACCGCTGAGGAGACCACCGAGAATCAGGAGGTAGAGTAATTATGGCAGCAATTACTGCAGCAATGGTAAAGGAACTGAGAGAGAGCACCGGCGCCGGCATGATGGACTGCAAGAAGGCCCTGACTGCTGCTGACGGCGATATGGAGAAGGCTGTAGAGGTCCTGAGAGAGAAGGGCCTGGCTGCCGCGGCCAAGAAGGCCGGCCGCATTGCGGCTGAGGGTCTGGTGGCTGCCGCTGTGGAGGGTAATACCGCCGCTATCGTGGAGGTCAACAGCGAGACGGACTTCGTGGCTAAGAATGCTGATTTCCAGGCTTATGTGGCTGCTGTGGCAGATCAGGCTCTGCATTCGGATGCTGCTGATCTGGACGCTTTCCTGGCTGAGCCCTGGGCAGGCGATCCCAGCCTGACGGTGGCACAGGAGCTGTCTGAGAAGATTGCCGTTATCGGCGAGAATCTGAATATCCGTCGTTTTGCCAAGGTGGTTAACACCGATGGCTGCGTGGTGTCCTATGTGCACGGCGGCGGCCGCATCGGCGTTCTGGTGGACGCTTCCTGCGAGAAGGTGGACGATCAGGTGAGAGAGGCTCTGCGCAACATTGCCATGCAGGTAGCCGCTCTGAAGCCTCAGTATGTGTGCCGTGAGGAGATCGACGAGGCCTTTATTGCCCATGAGAAAGAGATCCTGATGGCTCAGATCAAGAACGATCCGAAGGAGGCCTCCAAGCCTGAGAAGGTAATCGAGGGCATGATCACCGGCCGTCTGAACAAGGAGCTGAAGGAGTTCTGCCTGGTGGATCAGGTTTATGTAAAGGCTGAGGACGGCAAGCAGACTGTTGCCAAGTATCTGGATGAGGTATCCAAGGCTGTGGGCAGCAAGATCACCATCAAGAAGTTTGTCCGCTTTGAGACTGGCGAAGGCCTGGAGAAGAAGCAGGAGAATTTCGCTGAGGAAGTTGCCAAGCAGATCGGCAAATAATCCTCCGGTGAAGCTTTTGGTGCGATATTAAGCGAGATAAAAAGATAGAAGAGAGCCTTGCGCATGAGGAAGCAGCTTCCTTTTTGCGCAGGGCTCTCTTTTGCGCAGAGCACTTTTTGGAATAGAAATAAAAAACAGCCGGCATAAAAGCCGGCTGCTCGGTTCATTTTGCTTATGCTCTCTCTACTAATCCGGATTTCAGACAGGAAGTACAAACGTGCATCGTCTTCGTAGCGCCGTTTACTTTAACCTTAACGGACTTCACGTTGGATTTCCACATCTTGTTGGATCTTCTATGAGAATGACTCACGTTATTACCGAAATGAACACCTTTTTCACAGATATCGCACTTTGCCATTTTGCCGCACCTCCTTTGAATCCAATTAGACCGCAATTGACAGCGACCCAGAACATTCATATAATACCAGACCCGGCGGAAAAAAGCAAGGAAAATTTTCAGAAATATAAGAAAATCCGTCAGAGGGATTTGTTTTTCTATGTTACGATAGTTTATCGGGACAGACGCGACAGCTATTATTTGGAAGATTGGGAAAAATGGCCCGCTCCTGACGAATCGGTACAGGCAGGAGAGCCTGTTTTATAAATCGCCTCGGGGAGATGTTGATTTATCAACATCTCCCTAATTTTTATACATATATTTTATATTGCAGTCCCATTTGGGCAAGTGGATGCAAGAATACATGCTTTTGCCCGAAAAATAATGCAAATCCCCCCTTCCTTTTTTGGTAAAGTACGGTTATAATATAGTTTGATTATGACCGCCCGGTTGTAAAATATCAGCAATGGAGGAGAAACTATGAAGTGTCGGATTAACAATCAGATGGGTACGATTTTGATTGACACAGACGTGATTGCGAAATATGCCGGCAGCGTAGCCATCGAATGCTTCGGTATCGTAGGCATGGCGGCAGTTAATATGAAAGACGGCCTTGTAAAGCTTCTGATGAAAGATAATCTCTCGCATGGCATCAGTGTGACGATCAATGAAAATAAGATTGTGCTGGATTTCCATGTGATTGTCGTCTACGGCGTCAGCATCCGCGCTGTCTCTGATAATCTGATCGAGAACGTAAAATATAAAGTAGAGCAGTTCACCGGCGTGGAAGTGGAAAAAATCAATATTTTTGTAGAAGGCGTTCGCGTCATCGACTGATTTACGAGGAGGTACAATAGTGGCAGCAAATACAATAGACGCTGCTCTGCTTAAGAGGATGTTTCTGGCAGGAGCGCAGCGTTTGGAAGCAAACAAAGAATGGATTAATGAGCTGAATGTGTTTCCGGTTCCGGACGGAGATACTGGCACCAATATGACCCTGACGATTATGTCGGCGGCCAGAGAGGTGCAGGCTATCGAGAAGCCGGATATGGAAATCCTGGCCAAGGCCATCTCTTCCGGTTCCTTAAGAGGTGCCAGAGGCAATTCCGGCGTTATCCTTTCCCAGCTCCTGCGTGGATTCACCAAGGAGATTAAGACGGTATCCGTAATTAATACCACCGTTTTGGCCAATGCGTTCCAGAGGGCAGTGGAGACGGCCTACAAGGCAGTTATGAAGCCCAAGGAGGGCACGATTCTGACGGTGGCGAAGGGAATGGCTGATAAGGCTACAGAGCTGGTAGGCCAGATAGAAGACCTGGAGCAGTATTTCCGCGTCATTATCGACCACGGCGACTATGTGCTCAGCCAGACTCCCGAGATGCTTCCTGTTCTGAAGGAGGCAGGTGTGGTGGATTCCGGCGGACAGGGCCTGATGGAAGTGCTGAAGGGCTGTCTGGATGGTTTCCTGGGCAAAGAGGTAACGATCACTGAAGCGGCTGCCCCCAGAGCAGAGAAGCCGGCTCAGTCCGTGTCTGTCTCCACAGAGGATTTTGATATCAAGTACGGTTACTGCACCGAATTTATGATTCATATCGATGACAGCTACGATATGGATAAAGAGAGGGCCTTTAAGGCTTATCTTGAATCCATCGGCGATTCCATCGTGGTAGTGTCCGACGATGAGATCGTGAAGGTACATGTGCATACGAATGATCCCGGCCTGGCTATCCAGAAGGCTCTGACCTATGGTCCCCTGTCCCGGATGAAGATTGATAACATGCGGGAGGAGCATCAGGAGAAGCTGATTAAGGAGGCTTCCAAGAAGGCGGCGGAAGAAGAGGCAAAGAAGGCGGAAGCTGAGGCGGCGAAGGCTGAGGCTGAAGCAAAGAAGCAGGAGCCCCGTAAGGAAGCTGGATTTGTAGCGATTTCTGTTGGCGATGGAATGAGCGAGATCTTTAAGGGATTGGGAGTGGATACGCTGATTGAGGGCGGTCAGACGATGAATCCCAGTACTGAGGATATTTTGAATGCCATTGACAAGGTAAACGCCGATGTGGTCTATGTGCTTCCGAACAACAAGAATATTATTCTTGCAGCTGAGCAGGCTATGAAGCTGACGGAGGATAAGAAGGTGGTGGTGGTTCCGTCCACGACAATTCCTCAGGGTATTACGGCTGCCGTCAGTTATATGCCCGGCAGAACTGCCGAGGAAAATCTGGAGCAGATGAAGGAAGAAATGGAACGGGTCAAGACCGGTCAGGTGACCTATGCGGTACGGAACACCAGCGTGGACGGTGTGGAAGTTCACGAGGGCGATATAATGGGACTTGACGATCATTCCATTCTGGCAGTGGGAAATGACGTGGCTGAGACCAGCTTCCAGCTTTTGGATGCTCTGGTGGATGAGGACAGCGAACTGATCAGCATCTACTACGGAGCGGATGTGTCCGAAGAGGATGCAGAAAAATTCCTCTCTCGCGTTCAGGAGAAGTTCTCCGACCTGGATGTGGAGATGTACAGCGGCGGACAGCCGATCTATTATTACGTAATGAGTGTAGAGTAAGGTACAACCGGCTTAGAGCGCGGCGCGCCGTAAAATGACAACAAAAAGGAGTGATCTCCCGAATCGGAGATGACTCCTTTTTATCGGAGTGCATGCAAAGGAGCAGTGAGAAAATGCGTCTTACGGACGATTTGACCAAGATCAAGGGAATAGGAGAAAAAACGGCCCAGGTATTTTCCCGGGTGGAGATCGATACGGTGGAGGATCTGATTCACTACTACCCGCGGGCCTATGAGGAGTGCGCGGCTCCGGTGTCCATTGCTTCTTTGCAGGATAGCGGTCCGGTGGTGGTCTGCGGAGCCCTGGCTGCCGACGCCAGGGTGCGCCGGGCAGGCAAGCTCAAGATCGTGGATGCAGTGATTCGGGACGAAACCGGCAGCCTTAAGGTGACCTGGTTCAATATGATGTATCTGAAGGATGTGCTGCGGGCTGGCCGGCGCTATGTTATGAAAGGGAAGCTGTCGGTGAGCCGCTTTGGGATGGTGCTGGAGCAGCCGGTGATTTATAGTCTGGAAAATTATGTTCCGCTGATCGGAAAGCTGAAACCGGTCTACAGCCTGCCTGCCGGCCTTACCAGTAAGGGCATTGAGAAAGCTGTGAAGGAAGCCTTTGCCGGTCTGGGTATGTTAAAGGAGTTTCTGCCGTCATCAATCCGCAGAGAGTATCGTTTGGCCGAATATAATTACGCGCTGCGGACGATTCATTTTCCGCCGGACAAGACGGAACTGACCTTTGCCAGGCATCGGCTTGTTTTTGATGAATTTTTCCTTTTTATTCTGGCGGTTCGCTATCTGCGGGATGTAAACGAAGTGCAGGAGAACGGCTGCCGGATTGAACCATCGCCTCTGGTGGACCGTTTTGAAAAGAGCCTGCCCTTTGCCTTGACCGGGGCGCAGAAACGCTGTTATCAGGAAATACTGGCGGATCTGACCGGCCCGAAGCTGATGAACCGGCTGGTCCAGGGAGACGTAGGCTCCGGCAAAACCATTGTGGCCCTTCTGAGCCTGATGCAGATGGCCTGCGCCGGTTATCAGGGCGCCCTGATGGCTCCCACGGAGGTGTTGGCGAGACAGCATTATGAAAATTTCACACGTCTCTTTGCCCAGGCCGGTGTGGAGCTTCGGGTGGAGCTGCTGACCGGTTCCATGACGGCGAAGGAGAAAAGGGAGGCCTATGCCCGGATTGCAAATCATGAGGCGGATATCGTAGTCGGTACGCATGCCATAATCCAGGATAAAGTGCATTTTGCCAGGCTGGGACTGGTGATCACCGATGAGCAGCATCGCTTCGGCGTTCGCCAGAGGGAGATTCTGGCGCAGAAAGGGCAGGAGGGAAGCCGGGAAAGCGGACAGGAAAACGAACGGGAAAACGGACCGGGAAATGACCAGGAAAAAGACCAGGCGGGAGCGAAGGCGGAGAGTCTTCCGCATGTGCTTGTTATGAGCGCTACTCCTATTCCCCGTACTCTGGCTATTATTCTTTATGGCGATCTGGATATATCGGTCATCGATGAAAAGCCAGTGGGCCGTCTGCCCATCAAAAACTGCGTGATCGGGGCTTCCCGGCGCAAAAAGGCTTATGAGTTTATCACCGGCCAGGTGAAGGAAGGACGTCAGGCCTATGTGATCTGCCCGATGGTGGAGGATTCCAGCGCCATGGAGGGGGAGAACGTTCAGGATTATGCCAAAAAGCTTGCGGAAGAGCTGCCGCCTTCCATTGTGATCGGTACCCTTCATGGGCGGATGAAGCCGTCGGAGAAGAATCATATCATGGAAGAATTTGCAGCGGGACGGATTCAGGTGCTGGTCTCCACCACGGTAGTTGAGGTAGGGGTGGATGTGCCGAATGCCACCGTTATGGTGGTGGAGAACGCGGAGCGCTTTGGACTGGCTCAGCTGCATCAGCTGCGGGGACGCATCGGGCGGGGACAGCATCAGTCCTACTGTATTTTTATCAATGGCTCCGACGCATCCAAGATCAAAAGGCTGGAGATTCTGACCCGTACCAACGATGGTTTTGAAATCGCTTCGGAGGATCTGAAGCTGCGGGGGCCGGGGGATATCTTTGGCCTGCGCCAGAGCGGACTGATGGATTTTGCCCTGGGAGATATTTATACCGACGCCGGCATTTTGAAAGAAGCCTCGGAGGCGGCGAGGCAGGTGCTGGAGGAAGATTACGGGCTTTCGCGGGAGGAAAATCTCGAGCTGAAAAAGCGGCTGGACGGCTATCTGACCAAGAAGGCGGAAATGCTCTCTCTGTGAGGAAGGACAAAATACGAGAAATGATGGAAGAGAAGATGAATGTGCAGATGGGTGCGCAGACAAACAGGAAAATAGAAGGACAGACGGCAGGCACAGGGGGACCGGAGGGACAGGCACAGTATCCGGCCGCACAGATTCTGCATGAGGCCTTAAATATCGGAGAGCAGATGTTAATCTGCGGCGGAGAGGTTTCCCGGGTGGAGGATACGATTTCTCGTATCTGTCGGGCCTATGGCATGAAAAAGGTGGACGTATTCTCCATCACCTCCTGTATTATTGTAACTATACAGACAGAGGAGGGAGAACTGGTCACACAGACGCGGCGGGTTGGCGGCTACGAGACCAATCTGAACAGACTGGCGGAGCTCAATGGCCTTTCCCGGGAGATCTGCGCTAAACGGACCAGGCCGGAAGAGGTGGGAGAGAAGATCCAGCAGATTCTGGCGGAACGGACTTTCCCTCTCTGGTGGGAATTTGTCAGCTATTGCCTGGTTTCGGGGATGTTCACCCTGTTTTTTGGAGGAAGCCTGTCGGACGGCGTGGCTTCAATGATTGCCGGGGCCTTGCTATGCCTGGCTGTGCAGTGGAACCGCAAGAAAATTACCAATCGCCTGCTTTTTGTGCTCTGCGAGGCCGTTTTTACGGGCTTTATGGTGGTGGCGGTGGTGCGCCTGGGAGTAGGCCAGCATGTCACTCCGATCGTCATTGGAAATATCATGCTGACCATACCGGGCTTATCCCTGACCAATTCGCTGCGGGATATGCTGAGCGGAGATACCATGTCCGGTATTCTCAGACTGTGCGAATCGCTGCTGATGGCTGTGGCCATCGCTGGCGGCATAGCTCTGGTGCTTTATTGGTTCAGTCCTCCGGAAACGGCGGAGGCGGCTGCCAATGCTTTTGGTCTCTGGTATTACAGTGAAACCGGCCAGACGGTTATACAGGTGGTGACATCCTTCTTTGGTTCGCTGGGCTTTGCCATGCTTTTTCATGTGGGCAGCGGCCATGTTTGGCTGGGTGCTCTGGGAGGCATGATAGTGTGGGGAATTTACCTGCTTACAGGGCTTTTTACGGAAAGCGTATTCTGGGGTTACGTTATCGCCTCTTTTGCCGGGACCTGCTACGGAGAGTGGATGGCCAGAAGAAAGAAGACGCCGGCCACCCTCTTTCTGGTGCCCGCGATAATTACGATGATTCCGGGAGGCAGCCTGTATGAAACGATGTATTGTATGGTAAACGGCGATTATATGGGATTTTTCTCAAATGGAGCCAGCACGGTCAGTATGGCATTGGCCATATCCGTGGGCATTCTTCTGGCTTCCTCGCTGATTCGCAGAATTACCAGGGTTCCGATTGGCGGGTCGTGACCTGAGGCTGATATTGTGATAGGTGTAATGCAGATTATGTGATAGATGCGACAGGTGTAACAGTTGAGACGGGTATATCACAGGCGGAAAACGGGCCCGGCACTTTAAGGTGCCAGACCCGTTTTCGCATTTACATCACAGGCTTTATTTGCCAGCCATCTTCTTTTCCTGAGCTTCGATCATCTTCTTTACCATATGACCGCCTACAGAACCATTCTGAGCGGAAGTCAGGTTGCCGTTATAACCATTGGTCAGCGGCACACCCAGCTCACCGGCAACTTCCATCTTGAATCTGTCCATAGCTTCCTTTGCTTCAGGGACTTCGATTCTACCAGTGCTAGAACTCTTAGCCATAATAGAACGCCTCCTTTTCTGAAAAAGTTTTCTTGTTACGTTCCTAGTATGTCTCCAGGTTCAAATAATACACTGGCAAGTTATGGAGCCAAATAAAGTGCCGGATCTGATGATTTTATTTGATCTTCTGTGATTTTTTTCTAGCAAAGTATTGATAATAAGTTATTACGGCGAACAGTTGCCGCAGGGAGAATAGCCTTCGGCAATCAGCTCTTCCCGGCTGCCGGTGAAGGTTTCTCGGTTCTCCTCTTTGATGTCGGCGGCACTTGCACAGGAAGGCAGATGGAATTTAAGGGTATTGGTATTGAGGATATAGGTCGATTCCGTTTGGCCGGCAGATGCTTCGCTGCCGGATGCTTCATTGCCGGTGGACTGACCTTCGTTTGTATCCCCGGAGAGGGCGCTGCCGCCAGTGGAATAGTCTATGGTAATGCCGGGCTGAATATTATATACGAAAACATTAAAACAGATACCTTCGCCTTTGTCCTCGACGGACCAGCCCTCCATCAGCACGCCGCGGGCCACCAGATCATCGCCCGAAAAAAGAGGAGTGACGCGATAGAGAACATGGTTTTCTGTTTCCTTTACATAGTCCGCCACCATATTTTCAAAGGGAAGCATTCCGTCCACATTCATATAGCGGGTGCCGGTGATTAAGTTCTGTTCATTGGCATTTTCGGCAGTGAGCTGGTAACCGATCAAATGACAGCGGTTATAGAGATATCTGCCGTCAACGATATCATATTCGGCGGTCTGCCAGCCGCTGGGTCTGACCTGGCTGATGCTGCCTCTTTCCTCGGTGGGCATCAGGTCTGTGCCGACGCAGGCTATTGCGCCGGTGCAGCGTCCCAGATCGTCCAGTTCGCCGTAGGTTTCAAAGGAGGACCCGTCATAGTCGGCCGGATTAAAGAAAGGGATATTGTCATTTATCGCAGTGTAGGCCTGTCCACTGTAAGCGGGGACAGTGACTGTGCCCAGGCTGTCGGAGCTGAATTCTAAGGTACCGGCAGATTCGGATTCCGTCGAAGCGGCAGATTCCTCCGCTTGGCCTGGAGCGGCGGCCTGGGTCTGTTCCGGCCGGGCGGCATTGGCTGCGTCGGGGGAGCCTGCCGCAGAACAGCCGGAAAAAGCAAGAAGCATTGCCAGTAAAAGCGGCAGGAACCGTGATTTCCATTTTTTCATCTCGTGTAAACCTCTTTCGTGATTTTTTCATGGGAGTAACCAGGGAATTCTTCTGTTTCCGTACAGCGCCATCCGTCCATTAAAAAAATCTGGTCGAGATGCAGGTCCGCAGGATAGACCCGGTTCCAGCGAAAAAGAATCACCTGTTCCACCTGCGGCTCCCAGGCGTGAAAATCAGTGCCTTCGCAGAAACAGTATTCGCCGGAGCCGGCCTTGGCAGGGAAGTCCTCTGCCACCTGTATCTGCGCCGCGTTCAGCCCCTGAAATTGCCTAAAGGTATAGGCATTCATCCACAGACGGCTGTGAGAGGTCATCTTCAAAATATAGTCCCGCAGCGTCCGGTCCTGGCTCTGCCTGCGTCGATTGAACAGGATTCCGTTATTGTCGTCCAGACAGACAATCAGTATCATAGGTATTCTCCCTTCGCTCTCCCAAATGTTTGTTCGTTTCGTATGTTATTCTATCATGATTGGAATATGTTATCCAGTCCTAAATCCATACAAAAAGCGAGGGCGCGAGAAGAAAAAAATACGGAACACTACGAAGCGCAGTAATCCGATATAAGCTCGATTGCTATTTCTTTTGCCAATGTGCTGGATACGTTCATGCCGTCTGTTCTTCCAAGACGCACACAAAAGTATATATTGCCCGCCGCGCTTTCCGCAAATCCTGTAAACCACGCGTCGACGACAATGCCATCCGCTTTTCCCATTCCGGTTTTTCCGTATATAGTAATGTCGGTGCTGTCCTGTTCCGGTACCAGCATAACCTTCTTTAATTCGTTTCGGGTCTCTTCTGAATAATCGGAGCTGCTGCCAAAGATCCGCTCCATTACCTCTGCCTGCTCTTTGGGGGAGACCATTAAAGATGATTCGATCCAAAAGCCGGTTAAGGCTCTGTTGCTATTGTTTGTATTTAATTTCCCTTCCCAATCGGAAATATCGCAGTTGCCATACTGGAGTTTATCCAATTCCCTTTGCATCAGATCTTTGCCAATGTCGTCGACGACCTGTCTGAAATACCATACGCAGGAAGTAAGAAACGCCTCTTGGAAATCAATATCCTTATTCCAATCTTCATTCCAGAAAATTTCCCCGCTCCATGTACGGGTGGAAGCGTCCGGTATGATAATGCCGTTTTCCAGGGCGATCAGGGAAGAGATAATCTTGAAAGTGGAGCAGGGTGAGCTTCTGGTCAGCGCAAGATCATTATTATAGATGGTATACCGGCTGTCAGAAGCGTCATATATGACGGCTGTTCCGTTCAGTCCATTAAAATATTCTGACCAGTCTGCATAGACTGTTTCTGTTTCTGCTTCCGGTACAGCAGCCTCTTCTTTTTCGTCCTCTTTTTCATCCGCCTGCCCATCCTTCTTTTCCTTTTCCTTCTGATTCTCCTTCTCCTCCTCCAGTCTTTCATTTCTGTCTTCTACGGAGAGCTTTTTTCCTGGGCCATAATTGTCCGGGCATCCTGTCAGAATAAATGCGCATGCGAATACCAAACATAGCGCTGTAAAATGATTTTTTCTATTGTTATTGCGATTTTTCATAAATGTCCCTGCCATGTTCTGATACCGTTCTCCTTATTGG
>CALWLM010000113.1 GCA_944381515.1 uncultured Lachnospiraceae bacterium
GATTTCCAGCTCCTTTGCCGTAAGAGGACGAAAATCCGCCATGTAGGAAGTATTGTCCTCCACCTGCGCCATATCGGACATACCGCTTAATACCATATCCACGCCTGCAAGCCCGGCGGCAAAACGAATGGCCCAGGAAGCCAGACTGGCCTGCAGGTTATAGTCTCTGAGCTTTTTTTCAGCCTCAGGCGGAAGATTGACCAGAGTTCCTCCCTTCACCGGCTCCATAACCAGCACCCGGCAGCCGTATTTGCGCGCGGTCTCATAACACTTTCTGGACTGGATCGTCGAATCTTCCCAATCCAGATAGTTGATTTGCAGCTGTACAAATTCCATATCGGGATGCTTTTGCAGCACCTGTTCCAGAACATCGGCCGTGCCGTGGAAGGAAAAACCGATATGTCTTGCATATCCTCTCTCCCTGAGGCTGCGAACAAAGTCAAAGGTTCCCAGGCGTTCAAAGGCCGCAAGGGACAGCTGACCCACATTGTAGATCAGGTACAGATCAAAGAAATCCACTCCGCACAATTTAAGCTGATTCTGAAAGAAGGCTTCCTGATCCTCCGGCCTCTTGATATAATTCAGCGTAATCTTATCCGTCAGCCAAAAGCTGTCTCTGTCATATCTTTCCACCAATGCCCGGCGCAGCGCCGGCTCACTGGCCTCGTCGTTATAGCGATGAGCCGTATCAAAATAACCGAAGCCTCTCTCCATATAGAGATCCACCATCTTTATAACGGTGTCTATATCCACAGTGGATCTGTCATTTTCATCAAATACCGGCAGCCGCATAAAACCAAAGCCCAAAGGCGGCAGCCCTTTCCCATTCTGCAATGTCAGCCGTTCCATCCATTCTCCTCTCTCACCCTGCGGCATCACAGGGCCATCTGACCTTTATAATGACGGCTGCAAATGCAGCCATTATCATTATAAAGACCTTTGAAAAGAGATGGTAGTACCAATCTGATTACAGAGTGTTAAGCCCAGGGTTTAAACAGCGAATTTTTAAAATTTGAATTCTTACGAGGCCTGATCAAACTGGCTGTTATACAAATCTGCATAGAAGCCTCCCTTTGCCAGCAGCTCCTCGTGGCTGCCCTGTTCGATTACGTCGCCGTCCTTTAAGACCAGAATCACATCCGCGTTCTTAATGGTAGAGAGACGGTGAGCGATCACAAAACTGGTGCGATGCTCTGTCAGCTGATCCATGGCCCGCTGCGTAATAAGCTCCGTACGGGTATCAACCGAAGAGGTTGCCTCATCCAGAATCAGCATCGGATTATCCTGTACCATGGCTCTGGCAATGGTAAAGAGCTGCTTTTGACCGGCGGAGATAGCGATACTGTCGTCAAGCACCGTATCAAACCCCTTCGGCAGCGTTTCTATAAAGTGATAGATTCCGCAGGCCCGACAAGCCTCCTCAAGGGTCTTGTTAGAAATACCGGTCTTGTTGTAAACCAGATTTTCCCGAACCGTTCCCTCAAACATCCAGGTATCCTGCAATACCATGCCAAAGAGATCATGAATGCTTTCGCGGCTCATCTGCGTCGTAGGCACGCCGTCGATTTTGATACAGCCGCCGTTTACCTCATAAAAACGCATCAGCAAATTGACCAGCGTGGTTTTTCCGGCTCCGGTAGGTCCCACGATTGCCACCTTCTGCCCCGGCTTTACATGAACAGAAAAGTCCTTGATAATGGTCTTGTTTGGATTATCCGGATAGGCAAAACGTACATGCTCAAATTCCACCTCTCCCCTTACCTCTGTAAGCTTCGTGGTCTTATCGCTCTCATCGGACAGCTCCTCCGCTTCCAGGAAATCGAAGATATGATCCCCGGCTGCAGCAGCCGTCTGCATCTGCGTCATGCCCTGCGCCAGGGTACTCAGCGGCGATGTAAAAAGCCGTACGTACATAATAAAGGCTACGATGACGCCGAAGCTGATCTGCCCGTCCATGGCAAGAGCCGAACCCAGCACGCAGACCACCACATATCCCAGGTTGCCAACGACATTCATCAGAGGCTGCATAACGCCGGAGAGGAACTGGCTGCGCCAATCCGAGTCGTACAGATTTCCGTTCATCTGCCCGAAGGTATTCTTGATCTGGTTGCCCGCACGGGAGATTCGCACCACATCGTGGCCGGAATACATCTCCTCAATATAGCCGTTCAAGGTACCCAGATTTTTCTGACGGGCGGTAAAATATCTCTGGGAACGGATCATAACCACGCCTACCACGACAAAGCCAAGCAGCGTTACGGCGATGGCCGCCAGCGCCATTCTCCATTCCGTCACAACCATCATAATGAGGCAGCCCACAAACTGCGCCACCGCGCTGACAATGGAGGGCAGGCTGTTGGCCAGGGCCTGCTGCAGCGTGCTGACATCGTTGGTTACACGGCTCAGAATGTCGCCGTGGGAGACCTGATTGAAATAATTCATCGGCACCCGGTTGATCTTATGAGAAAGGTCCGTACGCATCTGACGGGACAGCCGCAGCGTAATTGTGGACATAATATAATGTTCCACATAGGTAAATACGGCGCTGAGTCCGTAAAGTATCAGCAGGGTTACGCCAATCCGTCCAATCGCCTCCAGGTCGATTTCTCCCAGCAGAGAGTTTGAAATCAAATCCGTAATCTGGCTCAGCAGGTTCGGCCCGATAATGGTGAGAACGGCTCCCGCCGCCGCAAAGATCAGAGCTATAGCCATCGGCAGCTTCATATCCTTCTCATATTCAAACAAAGTTTTCAAAATTCCCCGTATTCCCCGGCGGCTCTTTTCCGGTGCACTCATCTTATGAAAGTTCTGACCGCTCATCACGCATTCCTCCTCTCACTGGTTCCCAGCTCTTCCTCGGACAGCTGAGATCTGGCGATCTCCTGATATACCGGGCAGGTCTGCATCAGCTCGTCATGGGTGCCGATGCCCACAGCCTTGCCTTCGTCCAGCACAATAATCTTGTCCGCGTTTCGGATCGTGCCGATCCGCTGGGCCACAATCAGTCTGGTGGTATCCTTCAGTTCCCGGTCCAGCCCCTCGCGCAGAGTACGGTCCGTCCGGTAATCCAGAGCGGAGAAGGAATCATCAAAAATCAGGATTTCCGGTCTTCTGGCCAGTGCACGGGCAATGGAAAGCCTCTGCTTTTGTCCGCCGGATACATTGGCGCCGCCCTGTGCAATGGGCGCATCAATTCCGCCGGGCAGCTTGTTTACAAATTCCTCCGCCTGGGCCAGCCGCAGGGCGTCCTTTACATTCTCGTCGTTTTCCTCGGCGCTGCTCTCACCAAAAAGCACATTCTCGCGGATATCTCCGGCAAAAAGCACCGCCTTCTGCGTCACGTAGCCCAATCTGTCGTAGAGGGCGTCAAAGGTGTAGTCCTTTACATTGCGCCCGTCCACCAGCACCTCGCCGGAGGTAGCGTCATAGAAGCGGGCAATCAGACTGATTAACGTTGTCTTGCCGCTGCCGGTGGCGCCGATAAAGGCTATGGTCTCGCCGCGCTTTGCCTGAAAACTGATATCAGAAAGGACATCCTTGCCGGAAGAGGGATAATGGAAGGAAACATGCTTAAATTCCACCGTTCCTTTTTCCGGCGCCTCCGTCTCGGTCCCCTGATGAATCGAGGTTTTTGCATCCAGCACCGCATTGATACGCTGGGCCGATACCTGAGCTGCCGGCAGCAGCATGATAATCATAACCAGCATCATAATCGTCATAATGACATAGGTGGCATAGGTGCCAAACACCACGATATTGCTGAAGGTGGTCAGACGCAGAGCGCTGTCCGCCGCCGGTACGTTATTTACGATTGCGGCTCCCACCCAGTAGATCACCAGCGACAGGGTGTTCATCGCCAGAGTAACCGCCGGCGTCAGCAGAGCAAAGGCGCGCTGGTTGAACAGCTGGGTTCGCATCAGCGTCTCATTGGCCTTTTCAAATTTTGCGTTTTGGTAATCTTCCGCATTGTAGGCATGCACCACATTGATACCGGTCAGGTTCTCTCTGGCAATCAGGTTGATATGGTCGGTCAGCTTCTGGACCCGGCGCACTCTGGGCAGCACCACCACAATTACCAGAACCATCATGATAAGCAGAGCAAGCACAAAGCCGGCGGTGATCACCGATAAGGTCCAGCTCTTGTTTACAATCTTTATAATGGCCCAGACCGCCATAACCGGAGCCTTGATCAGAATCTGCATTCCCATGGACACCACCATCTGTATCTGCGTGATGTCGTTGGTTGTCCGGTTAATCAGGCTGGGTACGGAAAAGGACATCATCTCCTGCTGCCCGAAATCCGCGATCTGATTAAATACATCCTGGCGCACGATATAGCCAAAACCGGCTGCCACTCTGGCCGTCAGAAAGCCTCCCGCTATGCACAAAAC
>CALWLM010000114.1 GCA_944381515.1 uncultured Lachnospiraceae bacterium
GAGATCTATGACTATAACACGGGATCAAGAAGATGCTTTGAAAAAGCCGGATTCAAGCCATATGAAAAAACAGAAAAAGGATGGAAATACTGGCGGGAGCTTTAAGTTAAGCATAAGTTATAGCCTACATTCCGCCATCTGCATAGTAGGGGGCTTGATTAAATCCATCCTTACCACATATCAGATTATTTTTTTGTTGAAATCAGATAAACAGGTCCCCGCTTGAGCTGACCTGGAATCAGCTTTAGCGGGGCCCTGTTAAATATGTGCTGCGGCTCTCATGCCCGCCTTCCTGCTTTTCATTCAGGAGGCAGGAGTCAGAAAGCTGGTGACGGCGTAGAGAGTCTGTCCATTGTAGACTACTCTCGACCAGCCGTTGCTGCCGACGGCAGTGCGTTCCACCACATCGCCATTGTAGATGGTGGCGATGACCTGGGAATCATCACCGGTGGTAGGCTTATCACGCAGATTGGTTACTTCTTTGGCCGTCATGGAGTCGCTGGTCTCGGTCCAGATGATGTTGCGGGAATCCACGTCCTCCGGATCAAAGTTGGAATCGGTGGTCAAAAAGCTGGTCAGAGCATAGAGTGTCTGCCCGTTATAGTCCAGCCTTGACCAGCCGTTGCTGCCGATGCCGGTGCGGCGCACCCACTCTCCATTCTGGATGGTGGCGACGACATTGGTGCCCTCGGTGCTGGGAGCGTCGCGCAGGTTGGTCTCGATCTTGGCGGTGACGGAATCGTCTACGGACTCGTAGATGCTGTCACCGGTATTGGGGTCGGGATTCGGATTATAGGAGGAGGCCTCGTTCTCTGTGAGCAGGAGACTGCTGATGGCATAGAGGGTCTGTCCGTTATAATCCAGCTGCGACCAGCCCCGGGAAGAAACGCCGATCCGCCGCACCCATTCGCCGTTTTGAATGGAGGCCATCACGGTGGTGCCCACGGTGGTAGGCTTGTCCCGCAGATTGGTCACATCCTTGGCGGTTACCATTTCATCGACGGCGGTAAAGGAGCTGTCCAGAAGAACGTCGCCAGCCTCTCCGGCGGCCCCGGGATTCTGCGGCTGCGCAGTCTGTTCATAGCGGAAATAGGCTACGTTCAGGTCTGTATGAGCCTGGATGCCGGGGACGGAACCCTGGCTGGTATACTGCCACATGGTATGAGCTCCGGCGTAGGAGGAGCTTTCCGTGTCGGGATAGGGCACGGAGGGATATTGGGCGACCCAGATTGGATAGGCCGCGGCGATCCGGGCGGTATCCCAGGAGATTTCATCAGTAAGATCGTGGGCCGAGGCATGAAAGATTGCCTCGTAGCCGCGTTCGTTTATGGCGTCCAAAAAGGCCAGGGCGTTTCGGGTGCGCTGATCGGTGGAGGTGGAGTACATACGGCTGTCGGAGGACAGAAAGCCTTCGCAGTTGTAGGCTACAGGATAGGTGATCGGGTATCCGGCCAGAAAATCCGCAGTCCAGAGGGCTTCCTCCACAGCCTCCTCCTCGGTGACCGCTGTGGAGAAAAAGTATGCGCCCAGCTGAATTCCCGCCTCGGAGGCGTGCTGCAAATTGTAGGCGGCATAGGGATCTTCACAGATTTCACCAGTGTCGGTGGTGCGGTATCCCACTCGAATGATGGCAAAATCCACTCCCGAATCGGCTACCTGCTGCCAGTCGATCTGTCCCTGCCATTTGGACACATCGATTCCCAGCGTGATATCAGCAGTATTGTTTTCCGCTAGGGAAGTCTGAGCGCCGATACCGTCATCCGGAATACCGGAATCCTGTTTCTGCGGGTCGCCGGGATCGTCGGGGATTTCTCCGCCGTTTTCCGTGCTCTGCTCCGCCTGCGTTTCAGCGGATGAGCCGGCCTGAATTACCTGAGGACCTGAATCTGTCTCCGAGATAATCTCCGCCTCGCCTGGACGGGCCACAAACCAGAGGATCAGAATCAGTGCAATCAATATCAGTACGGCCAGACAGACAAGGAGCCGGGCCTTGTTTTTGTTGTTCTCTCCCATTTTACAAATTCTCCCGTTTTTGCATATGGTAATGTCCGCACCGGAAAATTCGGAGCCCCTTGGGCAGGCGGACATCGTTTTTATGTTACTATATGAAGTGTAGCATGGAACGGGAGGATTGGCAACCGAAGGCTTGTTTTTTCGCCGTAATGGATTATACTTAAAAAAGAATTTTACAGGTTCAAAACATCTTTTTCCCCTGGTATCATAGGATAGGAGAGGAAGGCGTTTTGCAGAGAACAAGAGGAAGCAAAGAAAAAGAGGAGGAGAAAAATGCAGGCGATTGACTTTCACTGCGATACCTTAAGCCGCTTGCGCGAGGCGGAGAGGGAGGGCAGACCCCAGTCTTTCTCCCACAATGACTTTCACATCGATCTGGATAAGCTGAAAAGAGGCGGCTACCTGATGCAGTGTTTTGCCGCTTTTGTCTATCTGGGGGATAGGGAGTGCAGCCCTCTGGCATCGGCTCTGGAGCAGATCGATATCTTTTACCGGATTATGGACCAATATCCCGATGCGATCCGTCAGGTAAGAAACTGTGAGGATCTGGAACAGGCGCGCCGGGAAGGGAAAATCGGCGCCATGCTGACGGTGGAGGAGGGAGGCGCCTGCCTGGGAAGCATCGGTGTGCTGAATACCCTGTACCGGCTGGGCGTTCGGATCATGACGCTGACCTGGAATTTTGAAAATGAGCTGGCCTATCCCAATCGGATGCCAGGCAGAGTGCCGGGTATTGTAAAAAGCGAGGCGGAGACGGAGCATGGCCTCAAGGAAAAGGGCTTTGCCTTTGTGGAGGAGATGGAGAGGCTGGGCATGATAGTGGATGTGTCTCACCTGTCCGACGCCGGTTTCTGGGATGTGGCCCGCCATGCGGCCAGACCTTTTATTGCCAGCCATTCCAATGCCAGAGCAGTCTGCGGCCATGTGAGAAATCTGACCGACGATATGCTGCGGGCTGTCGCCGAAAAAGGCGGGATTACAGGGATCAACTACTGCGCCGCATTTCTGGACGGACGGGAAGACGAGGAGAATTGCTTTGGAACGGTGGCGCAGATGGCGGATCACATTGAACATATCCGTCAGGTGGGCGGTCTGGATATGATCGCTCTGGGCTCGGATTTCGATGGCATCGGGGACAATCTGGAGTTAAAGGACTGCTCCATGGTGCCGCTGTTGGCTGACGAGCTGCATCGCCGCCATTACAGCGACGATGCCATCGAGCAGATTTTCAGCGGCAATGCTCTGCGTCTGTTTCGGGATACCCTGCGCTGAGGGGCAGAAACTATAAAATACAAAATTAAAAATATATGGAGGTACCAGGATGAAATTTGAACAGTTGCAGAAGGATATGATAGCAGCCATGAAGGCCAGGGATAAGGACAGAAAAGAGGCCATATCTTCTTTGGTTTCCGCCGCCAAGAAGGCGGCCATCGACGAGGGCTGCCGCGACGATATCAGCGAGGCCCTGGTGGACCGGGTAATTCTAAAGGAGCTCAAGACAGCCAAAGAGCAGCTGGATACCTGTCCGCCCAGCCGGGAGGATCTGCGCGCTCAGTATCAGCTGCGCTACGATGTAATCAGCGAGTATGCCCCGGCCATGATGGATGCGGCGCAGGTAAAGGCTGCGATTTTGGAGCGCTACAGCGAGGCGGCCGCCACAAAGAACAAGGGGCAGATCATGAAGGCCGTTATGGGCGAGCTGAAAGGCAAGGCGGACGGCAAGGTAATCAGCCAGGTTGTAGATGAACTGTGCCGGTAACAGCAAAAAAGGAGACAGAATAGTACACGAAGAATAACAGGCAAGGAATAAGAATATTAAGTGAGGAAAAATAAGCGAGGAATACGGACAACGTGAAAAAACTGCTGAAATACCTGGATAATTATAAAAAGGAAAGCATATTGGGGCCCCTTTTCAAACTTCTGGAGGCTGCCTTTGAGCTGTTGGTGCCTCTGGTAATGTCGGCCATCATCGATCAGGGAATCGCACAGGGGGATACTTCTTATATTCTGCGGATGTGTCTGCTGTTAGTGGCTCTGGGACTCGTCGGCCTGATTTGCAGTGTGACGGCCCAGTATTTTGCGGCCAAGGCCGCCGTGGGGTTTGCCACCAGGCTGCGCCGCGCCCTGTTTGGGCATATTCAGACTCTGTCCTACAGCGAGATGGATACGGTGGGAGCCTCCACTCTGATCACGCGGATGACCAGCGACATCAATCAGGTGCAAAACGGGCTGAATCTGACGCTGCGCCTGCTGCTGCGATCTCCCTTTGTGGTCTTTGGCTCCATGGTTATGGCCTTTACGATTGATGTGCAGGCGGCCCTGGTTTTTGCCGTCGTGATTCCTGTGCTGTGCGTGGTTGTCTTTGGAATCATGCTGGCCGGTATGCCGCTGTACAAAAAGGTGCAAAAGGGCGTGGACCGTATTCTGGGAATTACAAGAGAAAACCTGACCGGCGTCCGGGTGATCCGGGCCTTTGGAAGAGAAGGGGATGAAACCGCAGGTTTTGACCGGGAGAACGAGGCCCTGACGCGGATGCAGACCTTGGTGGGCAAGATCTCCGCGCTGATGAACCCGGTGACTTATGTAATCATTAACGCAGGCCTGCTGGCGATTCTGTGGCAGGGCGGCATTTCGGTGGATACCGGCCGTCTGACCCAGGGACAGGTGGTGGCGCTGATTAATTATATGTCGCAGATCCTGGTGGAATTAATCAAGATGGCAAATCTGATTATTACGATCACCAAGGCTCTGGCCTGCGCGGCGCGTATTCAGTCGGTCTTTGACGAAAAGTCGAGTCTGGAAGAGGAAGGAACCCTGTGCGTGCGCACGGCGGAGGACGAAATGGAGGAAAGCAAAACGACATACGGGGCAGAAGTGGTATTCGACCATGTCGGCATGACCTACAAGAACGCTGGCGCCGAGTCGCTGACGGACATAAGTTTTACGGCCCGGCCCGGCGATACCATCGGCATCATCGGCGGAACCGGCAGCGGCAAAACTTCGCTGGTGAATTTGATTCCGCGGTTTTATGATGTGTCCTCGGGAAGCGTAACTGTGGACGGCAGGGACGTGCGGAAGCTGTCTTTGGAGGAGCTGCGCAGTCAGATCGGAGTAGTGCCGCAGAAGGCCCGTCTTTTTGCCGGTACGATTCGGGAGAACCTGCTGTGGGGCGATGAAAACGCCGATGAGGACAGGCTGTGGGGAGCCCTGGAGACGGCGCAGGCCCGCGAGTTCGTGGAAAAGAAGGAGGATGGACTGGATGCCCGTGTGACTCAGGGCGGCAGCAATTTCTCCGGAGGACAGCGCCAGAGACTGACCATCGCCAGAGCGTTGGTGAGAAAGCCCCGGATACTGATTCTGGACGACAGCGCCTCTGCGCTGGATTTTGCCACCGATGCCGCCCTGCGGCGGTCGATTCGTCAGATGAAAGAGGCGCCGACGGTGTTTATCGTCAGCCAGAGAACCTCCAGTATTCGCTATGCCGATCGGATTATCGTCCTGGACGACGGCAGGATGGCCGGCATTGGCACCCACGATGAGCTTCTGGAAAGCTGTCCGGTGTACCGGGAGATATATGACTCCCAGTTTGACAACGGTGGTACCGGAGCGGATGAAAGGAGGGATCAGAAGTGGGAGCAGAAGTAAAAAAGCCGGCAGCAAAGCATAAAAGCCAGAAGGACACGCTGCGCAAGGTACTGCACTATATCCGCCGCTACTGGTTCTTCCTGGGACTTAGTCTGATCCTGGCTGCCGTTACGGTGGTCCTGACCCTGTATGTGCCGGTGCTGACCGGCGAGGCGGTGGATCTGATTCTGGGACCGGGGCAGGTGGATTTTGACGGTGTGTTTTCCATTGGCGCGACGATTGCCGTCATGGTGGCGGTTACGTCCCTGGCTCAGTGGCTGATGAACGTCTGCAACAACAAGATCACCTACAACGTGATCCGGGATATCCGCGGGGAGGCCTTTCGCAGGCTGCAGGTGCTGCCTTTGAAATATATTGACGGCCATAACAGCGGAGATATTGTCAGCCGGGTCATTGCCGATGTGGATCAGTTTGCCGATGGCCTGCTGATGGGATTTACCCAGCTTTTTTCCGGTGTGCTGACCATCGTGGGAACTCTGTTTTTTATGTTCTCCATCGACGGCTGGATTGCCCTGGTGGTGGTGTGCATTACGCCGGTGAGTCTCCTGGTGGCCAGCTTTATAGCGGGGAGAACCTTTTCCATGTTCAAGCTTCAGAGCGAGACCCGCGGCGAGCAGACTGCTCTGATCGACGAAATGATCGGCGGTCAGAAGGTGGTGCAGGCCTTCGGTTATGAAAAGAAGGCCATGGAGCGATTCGACGAGATCAACGGCCGTCTGGAGAAATGTTCCCTGCGGGCGATATTCTTTTCCTCTCTGACCAATCCCTGCACCCGTTTCGTCAACAGCCTGGTCTACACCGGCGTAGGGCTCACCGGGGCTCTGGCCGCTGTTTCGGGCCGCCTGAGCGTGGGACAGCTGTCCAGCTTTTTGTCCTATGCCAACCAGTATACCAAGCCCTTTAATGAGATTTCCGGTGTGGTGACAGAGCTGCAAAATGCCTTGGCCTGTGCGGGCAGGATTTTTGAACTCATCGAGGAAGAGCCTCAGACGCCGGATGATGCGGATGCGGTGGAACTTGCAGATGTGCAGGGGCAGGTAGAGATTGATCATGTGGACTTCCGTTACAGACCGGAGGCGCCGCTGATTGAAAATCTGAATCTGTCGGTACGCCCCGGCGAACGGGTAGCTCTGGTGGGCCCCACCGGCTGCGGCAAGACCACGATCATCAACCTGCTGATGCGGTTTTACGATGTGAATGCGGGAGAGATTCGGGTGGACGGCGTAGAGGTGCGCCATGCGACCAGACGGAGCCTGCGGGGGAATTTTGGCATGGTGCTCCAGGACACCTGGCTGAAAGCGGGAACCATTCGGGAAAACATTGCCTATGCCAGGCCGGAGGCCACTCTGGAAGAGGTGGTGGAAGCGGCCAAGATGGCTCATGCCCATGGTTTTATCCGGCGCCTGCCCCAGGGCTACGACACGGTGATTGCCGAGGACGGCGGCAATATCAGTCAGGGGCAGAAGCAGCTTTTGTGCATTGCCAGGGTGATGCTGTGCCTGCCGCCGATGCTGATATTGGACGAGGCCACTTCCAGCATCGATACCCGTACGGAGCTAAAGATTCAGGAGGCCTTTGCCCGGATGATGGAGGGGCGCACCAGCTTTATCGTGGCCCATCGCCTGTCCACGATCCGGGAGGCCGATGTGATTCTGGTAATGCGGGACGGACGCATTGTGGAGCAGGGGCGGCATGAGGAGCTTTTGCGCCAGGGAGGTTTTTACGCCCAGCTCTACAACAGCCAGTTCGAGCAGTGAGCCGGAAAGACAGGAAAATATCGATCGTATGCGATTGTATGTATAATAAGGGAAGGAGACCAGAGGAGAACATCTTCTGGTCTTTTTTCAGGAAAGAGAGAAAGATGTAAAAGCTGCCGGATGCAGATGAAAATTCCATGGGATTACTCCAGGGATATTATTAATGTTTTCTTGAAAATGTTCTTTTTAAGTGAAAATAAACGAGGAAGTTTATTGCGCCCGACCGAAGGGGATGATAAAATAATAATAAAAGAGTCTGCAAATAAAAGAGGAGGTATTTTGGCTTATGTTAAAGAAAGGGTATTGGTAATTATAGGAAGTCAATCGTCAACAACGGAAACGAGGGGATTGTATGACGAAAAAAATGTGGAATCGGAACTATATAATCATTATTATTGGCCAGGGGATTTCTCTTTTTGCCAATAACATTTTGTATTTCGCTGCTTCATTGTTTATCTTGGATTTAACCGCATCGGGAACAATTTACGGAAGCGTCACAGCCTTTTCAACGATTCCGCTGCTGTTGCTGCTGCCAATTGGAGGAGTTGTTACGGACCGTTACAATAAAAAGAAGATATTGATTGCAACGGATTTCTGTACAGCCGTATTGGTAGGACTGTTTGGACTGGGAATTGTATACGCTTCGTCTCTTTGGTGCATTATTTTGCTGCTCATGTCTTTGACCGTTATTGAAGGTTTCTACACGCCCTGCACCCAGGCAATGATCCCTGCAATACAAACGAAAGAAAATCTGGTGCGCGCCAACGCAATCGTGAATCAAATTGCCATTGTGGCGAATATTATCGGGCCGGTACTAGGCAGCGTGATCTATGGCTTTGCCGGTATTCGATGGATTCTGCTGGTTTCATTGATCTGCTTTTTGGCCAGCGCGGTTTTGGAGTTCTTTATCCGCTGGCCTGTTCAGGAGGGCCAGAAAGCTGCCGGCTCAGATATGGGCGGTTCGGGCTTTTTTGGAGAAATAAAAGAAGGCTTCTCCTTTGTCAAAGAAAATAAGAAGATTCGCAGGGCGGTTCCGCTGACGGCCGTCTTAAACCTGACGCTGACGCCGGTATTTACAGTGGGCATGGCATTTATGATCAAGATTGGCTTTCAGTATTCCGGCGAAGTATATGGAATCGCCAGCACATGCGTCATTCTGGCCAGCCTTTTGGGAACTTTCCTGGCGGGGGTGATGGGAGAGAAGCTGAATCGTTCTTTTGTGTACCGGGCAACGCTGGGGAGCTGCCTCTGCCTGATTCCAATCAGTATCGGATACTGGTGCCAGCTGCCGCGGACGGTTATGCTGCTTCTCATTGTCGGCATGTTCATGGTGGAGCAGCTGCTGCTGAATATGTATTCGGTGTACGCGGTTGCCTTTATTCAGAAACAGACGCCGCAGCAAAACATGGGAAAGGTCATGTCTATGGTGGTTATGATCTCTATCTGCACGGAGCCAATCGGGCGGGTGATATATGGGGTGGCCATCGATTACATTTCTGCGGCAGCATTGGTTGCGGTTACCGTATTGGCGGCAGCGGTCGTGGTTGTATATTTCTGGAGGAAAATAGAGGTTTTCGGGGAATAGATCCGTAATGATTTATAATTGTCATTCGGCCTATTGCCGAAGGGATGAAGTATGAAAAGCATGGGAACAAAAAGTACGAAAACAATAAGCGCAAAAACAAGAAAAGCGATCCCTTTAATGTTGGGGACAGTTTTACTCATTATTCTTGCCGCAGGCTGCCAGCTTTCGGGAGAAAGCGCAGAGGCGACTGAGCCGGCGGCGGAATCAGCAGCGGAACAGGGCGTTTCCAATGCGGCCAACGGTGAAACAGATACAGATCAGACGATAAGTCTGGAGGTCATAGAGCAATGGGCCCGCAAAGGCAGCGCGCTGACGGTCAGAGACTTTGAGCCCTACATAGAATTCGATATGGACGCACTGCGCGGCGGAAGCGAAGAGGGGGAAATCCCGTTTGTTTATGAGAATACCTCTTATTATTTGCATGTCACTGCTGAGGGAGAGGCGGATGCAGCCTCTCTGGATGAATGCAGGCTGGTCTCGGCAGTGCTCTTTCCCGAAGAATTTCTGCGGCTGCGCTCCTGGGAGGATGAATATGAGTTCGATGGAGCCTGCGCCGATATCCGCTCCGGGAATCTGGAGCATATTTTGGACGGAGAAATACGGATGACGGATTATCTGAGCTGTGAGCTGCCAGCGGATGCAGTATGCAGCGGATTTAAACACTGGCTGGGAACCAGAGGCGGCGCGGCATTTATAAATGCGGAAACAGGCGAGGGGGAGCTGACCATAGAGAATGCGGGCTTTTATGCAGTCAAACAGGAAGAAAGTCCGATACAGGGCGGGATGGAGATTTTCGGCGCCGGTGAAATCGAACAGAGCGTGAGCGTTCTGGAGGCGTACCCGGAGTTGGAATTGGATGACAATGTGGTGATATCCAGAACACAGGTGCAGGTGGACGACGGGTATACCTGGTATCTGGCACGTGTGCATCAGGAAGGAGCTTCTATTGAGTATTGCCTCTATCTCGATGCGGAAAAGTATACGCTGGAAGAGTTTGAAGAAATGACAGGTACCGTGCGGCTGCGGGAAAATGCATTTTATTGAGGAGATTGATATGAAAAACAAACGACTTCGGCTTATGGTGATAGCAATTGCGGCGGTCATTCTGGCTTTCGGCGGATGGGTTTGTTATTTGTGGACTACGCCTGCCAGAACAGTCGTAGACCAGACCTGCTCCGGTATGCTGCTGTTTGCGGATGGCAGAGAGCCGGTGTCCTGTGAGGTACGGCTGACCGGGAATTATTTTCATTACCGTCTGGGCAATGAGGGGGATTCTTTTGACGGCGGGTACGATGGAGGAGTAATTGCCGATGGCGTTCCGCTGCTTGATTACCTGTATGCGTATTTTAAAACAGATTATGCCTTTATCAATGGACAGCAACAGCAGGACGTAGCGATAAGCAAAGATCTGGATCTGATCGCCGCGGAAGTAAACTATGATACGGAGCAGGAAATGGTGGTTCCTTTCGGCTCGGGTGAGGACTGTCTTCTGGTGGCTCCCGCATCCAGTCGGGAGGAAGCGGAAGCATTGCTTACGAGGCTGCGCGACTATTGCCAGAGCATTGATAAAGAAATCGATTGGTGTGATCCGTACCTCAGAATAGACGGATCTCCAGCAAGCGGAGAGCAGAGCGCAGATATCGACGGGGCGTATTATATTGAAGAGTTTTTTGCGGATGGTATAGCCGTAAGAGCGGCGGAGTCCTCTCAGCGGCAGAGGCTCTATTTTCGGGAGGATTTTTGGGAGGACGGGGAATTGTTCCTGGCTGCCTATGGACTGGAACCGCTGATTGACATGCCGGTTCAATGTACCTATGAAGAGCTTCAGGAGCAGTGGACCTCGGATCAGGTCTACCATGTGTTTGGTCCGGACGGGAAAGTGACGATGATCCGGCAGACAGGGGAAGATCAGAGCTTTTCTTACCTGAATGATGATGAGTTGGGACAAGCGATTTACACGGCAGAGGAGACGGAGACAGACGGCGAGCTGCTTGTGACGCCTGTTCGCTATATTCCCCAGGAAGAGCTGGAGGAGGTTTCCCGGATGGAGTCCAGGCCGATAGAGGTAAGCGTCGAGCACGGAGATGGACTCATTTTTTATCCGGAGCGTCAGTCGACTGTCAGCATGCAGGAGGATACACGCTGTTATGTATGCACAGCCACGGAGGTGTACCGGGCGGATATGGAGGAGGTGCTGGAGCGGATGAATGGAACGGTTGTGCGCCTTTTATTGGAGGGAGATGCGGTTGTGTGCGCGGTAGTGTATGACATATATTAGGACCGATATTAAATCTGCCAATATCTCGGCCAGCAATGTTTAAAGAAAAAACACGCAGAATAATACCAGGGTCAGAAAGCTGAGATCGCAGTTAAGGCTTCATTTTTATGGCAGGCTTTTCCCTTCTGCCTGCAAAGGCTATTGACAACCAGACGATATGCGCATACAATAGTTGCAGATACAATAGTTGCCCCTGCTGTGATTGCCGCCGGGGCAGCTGTTTTAATAAAGCCGGCAGGAAAAGAAATGGAGGGAATATTACTGCAATGATCAGACGGATCTTCTCGTACTTCCACCAGTACAAAAAATACGCCATTCTGGCAGTGATTTGCGTGCTGGCGGAATCTTTTTTTGAAATTATTATTCCGCTCCTCATGGCGGACATCATCGATGTGGGCGTGGCAAACGGAGACCGGGCCTACATATTCCGCCAGGGTGCGCTGATGGTGTGCTGCGCTCTGGGAGCTCTGGTCCTGGGTATCGGCAGCGCCCGCTTTTCGGCCCTGGCAGGACAGGGACTGGGCGCGGAGCTGCGTAAGGAGGAGTACCGCAAGCTCCAGGCTTTTTCTTTTTCCAATATCGATCACTTCCGCGTCTCTTCTCTGGTCACCCGTCTGACCAGTGATGTGACCAATATTCAAAATTCGGTTTCCAGCGGTATGCGTCCTGCCTGCCGCGGACCTTTTATGCTGGTGATCGCTACGGCGATGGCTTTTTCCATTGACCGCGAGCTGGCGGTGGTATTTTTGGTTGCCTTGCCGGTGCTGGGGATTATGCTCTTTCTCATCGTCAGTCATGTGCGGCCTCTGTATCAGAAAATGCAGAAGGCTATTGATCTGGTCAACCGGATTATTCAGGAAAATCTGACGGCTATCCGCGTGGTGAAAGCCTATGTGCGCGGAGAGTATGAGGAAGAGAAATTTGAAAGGGTCAACATGAATCTGAGGACCCAGTCGGAAAAGGCCTTTCGGCTGGCTGCCCTTAATATGCCCGCCATGCAGCTTGTGATGTACGGTACAATCTTGAGCCTGCTGTGGTTTGGCGGGCGCAAGATCCAGTTAGGGGGCATGGAGGTGGGAGCCCTGACTGGTTTCCTCAGCTATGTACTGCAAATCCTAAATTCTCTGATGATGATCTCCAACGTCTTTATGATGCTGACCCGTTCGCTGACCTCCGGCGCCCGCATCCTGGAGGTGATGGATGAGAAAATCGATCTCACTGACGACCAGGCTCAGGATATCGAGGTGAAGCGGGGAGAGATCGTCTTCGACCATGTCTGGTTCAAGTATAAAAAGGAGGCTGAGGAGTATGTTCTCAGCGATATTTCCCTGCACATCGGCGCTGGGCAGACGGTGGGGATCATCGGGCAGACCGGTTCGGCCAAATCTACTCTGGTGCAGCTGATTCCGCGCCTTTACGATGCGACGGAGGGAGAGGTGCGTATCGACGGAGTACCGGTGAAGAATTATCCGATGGAGAGGCTGCGGGACTCCATTGCAATGGTGCTGCAGAAAAATACGCTTTTTTCCGGTACTCTCCGCGATAACCTGCGCTGGGGAAAAGAAGACGCCACCGACGAGGAAATCGCGGAGGCCTGCCGGATTGCCTGCGCCGATGAATTTATCGACCGCCTGGAACGCGGCTATGACACAGAGATGGGGCAGGGCGGCGTCAATGTTTCCGGCGGCCAAAAGCAGCGTCTGTGCATCGCCAGGGCCGTGTTGAAGAAACCGAAGGTGCTGATTCTGGACGACTCTACCAGCGCGGTGGATACGGCCACGGAGGCCAGGATTCGGGGAATGCTTATGGAGAAGCTGCCGGACATGACCAAAATTATTATTGCGCAGCGCATCTCTTCCGTGCGGGATGCAGATCAGATCGTGATCCTGGATGATGGAAAGATCAAGGGGATAGGCACCCATGAGGAGCTTTTGAAGAACAATTCCATCTATCAGGAGATTTATGAATCTCAAAAGGAAGGAGCGGATCTGTAATGGCGAGATATATGGGATACAAAAGGCCGAAGGATACCAAAAAGGCGTTTAAAAAGCTGCTCCACTATCTGGGGTTTCACAAATGGATGCTTCTGCTGGTGACGATTCTGGTCTTTATCAGTACGGGGGCCAATATCATGGGTACCTATCTGTTAAAGCCGATTATCAATGAATATATTCTGCCGGGGGATATGATCGGCCTGATCCGGGCTCTCATCGGCATGGGAATCATGTATCTGTGCGGCGTGCTGGCGTCTCTGGGCTACAGCCAGCTGATGGTGAGAACGGCGCAGAAGGTGATTACGGAGATTCGCCGGGATCTGTTCTGCCATGTGCAGACCTTGCCTCTGCGGTATTTTGACGCGCATACCCACGGAGAGCTGATGAGCCGCTTCACCAATGATGTGGATACCCTTCAGGAGGCCCTCAACAACAGTTTTACGATGATTATCCAGAGCTTTATCACTCTGGTGGGAACGATTATCATGCTGGTGGTGCTGAATTTTCAGCTGTCGCTGATCGTGTTTTTCTTCCTGGCCGTTATGTTTGCCTTTATTAAATTCAGCAGTCAGCGCAGCAAGAAGTATTTTACGAAGCAGCAGCTGGAGCTGGGCAGAATCAATGGCTTTGTGGAGGAGATGGTCAGCGGACAGAAGGTGGAGAAGGTCTTTAACCATGAGGAGGCGGATTTTGCAGAATTCTGCCGTCTCAACGAAAATCTGCGCAGGGCGTCCACCGGAGCCCTGAGCCATGCCGGCATGATGGTGCCGGCCAACGTAAGCTTGTCCTATGCCAATTATGCGGTTTCCGCCTGCGTGGGCGGTCTGTTTACCCTGGCGGGCCTGTGTGATCTGGGCAGCCTGTCGGCCTACCTGGTCTATGTGCGCCAGAGCGCGCAGCCGCTCAACCAGTTTACCAATCAGGTGAACTTTATATTGGCGGCCCTTTCCGGAGCGGAGCGCATTTTTGAAATGATGGATGAGGAGCCGGAGATTGATGAGGGCAAGGTCACCTTCTGCCATGTCAGCAAGGGGGAGGACGGAAGCCTCCGAGAGGAGACCGCCTACACCGGCTCCTATGCCTGGAAGCTGGAGGACGGGAGTCTTGTGCCTCTGAAGGGCGATGTGCGTTTCGACCAGGTGGTCTTTGGATATACTCCCGATAAAAAGGTGTTGAACGGAATCAGCCTCTATGCCAAGCCGGGACAGAAGATCGCCTTTGTGGGTTCCACTGGAGCAGGCAAGACCACGATCATCAATCTGATCAATCGTTTTTATGAAATTCAGGCAGGCGCGATTACCTACGATGGCATCGATATCCGGGACATACGCAAGAAGGATCTGCGCAAGTCTTTGTCCATGGTGATTCAGGATACTCATCTGTTTACGGGAACCATCGCGGACAATATCCGTTATGGCAGGCTGGGAGCCACAGACGAGGAGGTAAGGGAGGCGGCGCGTATTGCCAATGCCGATTCCTTTATCCGGCGTCTGCCGGAGGGCTATAATACCATGCTCTATGGCGACGGCAGCAATCTGTCTCAGGGACAGAGGCAGCTCTTGGCTATTGCGAGGGCGGCCATTTCTCAGCCCCCGGTGCTGATCCTGGATGAGGCCACCAGTTCTATTGATACCCGCACGGAGCGTTTGATTGAAAAGGGCATGGATGCGTTGATGGAAAACCGCACCGTCTTTGTCATTGCCCATCGCCTGTCTACTGTGCGCAATTCCAAGGCCATCATGGTGCTGGAGCGGGGAACGATTATCGAAAGAGGCAGCCACGACGAGCTGCTGGAGCAAAAGGGACGCTATTATCAGCTTTATATGGGTCAGTATGAGCTGGAGTGAAAAGAAGGGCAAGGGACGAACGTATATGAAAGAAATGCAGTCAGAAAATATAGTGGAAAAAGAGTCGGGAGAAAAATCAGAGGAAGAAAGGGAGCTGGTTGTGACCCTCTGGCGTCTGGAATACGCCAGACGCCGGCTGATGCAGCCCTTCTTTCTGCGGCTGGGGCTGACCCTGGGACAGGGACAGCCGCGGATTCTGCGCGCTCTGCTTAAATATGGCCCGATGTCCCAGCGGCAGCTTTCCGACCGCTGCGGCCTGGACGTGACAACCATGTCCCGCGTCCTGGACCGGATGGAGGACGCGGGGCTTCTGACCCGGCAGACAAACCCGCAGCGCCGCCGCTCCTTTCGGATTGTGCTGACGCAGGAGGGCGCCGAGACGGCCCGCAGGGTGACGGGGGCCTTTCAGGCGTTGGATGAGCGCCTGTGGAGAGGGTTTTCCGAAGAAGAGAGGTCTCAGATGGAGGCCGGACTTGGCCGGATGCTCGATAACCTGGCGGAGGCAGAGGACATAGAGGACCTATGGAAATGTTAAGAACTTCTCTCAGATCCAGCCGCCGTCCATGGCGACAATCTGACCGGTCAGGTAATCGGGGCCCTGGCACAGCTGCAGCAGCAAAACGGCGGCTTCCTGGGCCGTTCCCATGCGTCCCATGGGGATTTCTTCACACAGGGCGCGTCTCTCCTCCTCATCCAGGAAATGATTCATATCCGTATCGATAGCCCCAAAGGCGGCGGCATTTACCCGGATATGGGAAGGGGCCAGCTCCTTAGCCAGGGCGCGGGTCATGCTGTTTACGGCGCCTTTTACGGCGGAGTAGGCTACCTCGCAGGAGGCGCCCACGCTGCCCCACACGGAAGATACGTTGACAATGCACCCCTGATGACGGGGGAGCATCCGCCGTACCGCCTGCTGGCTCATGTAAAAGACGGAGCTTAAATTGGAGGAGAGAATGCGCTGCCATTCTTCCTGCGTCATATTCTGAAACAGGCCGGTGATGGAGATGCCGGCATTGTTGATCAGGACGTCTATAGAAGAAAAGGTGTCGTCGATTTCCTTGAAAAAGCCGGCGCAGCTGTCGGGATCTCCCATGTCGCCGGTGTAGGTCAGACAGACTGCTCCCAGCTGCCGGGCCTGATTGGCTGTCTGCTGGAGCAGATTGGCATTGTGCCGGCAGCAGAGAGCCAGGTCATAGCCGTTTTCGGCAAAGAGAAGGGCCGCCGCCCGGCCGATTCCTCGGCTGGCGCCTGTGATTACCGCTGTTTTTTTCATTGTATTTCCTCGATTCCTGCTGTGTTCTAAAAGGACAGAATGTGATATACTATAGAAAACATCATAAGGAAAAATCCAGGGTGTTTTCTTTGGAGGAAAAGAGCCTCCCTGAATATAAGAATCTGCCGCTTCTTCTATTATAGCCGTGACAGAGGCCTTTTGTCTATCCGGAATCCTGTCCGATAAGAATCCTGTCCGGCAGGAAGCAGGCGGCAGAGCACAATAAGAAAAAGGAGAAACAGACAGGATGGAGAAAAAAGAACTGATTATTCTGGGCAGCGGACCGGCGGGCCTGTCGGCTGCAATCTATGCCCGCAGGGCGGAGCTTGACGTGCTGGTAATTGAGAAGAACGCCATGTCCGGCGGACAGGTGCTCAATACCTACGAAGTCGATAACTATCCGGGCCTTCCCGGTATCAACGGCTTTGATATGGGAATGAAATTCCGCGAACATGCCGATGGACTGGGCGTTCCCTTTGTCTCCGATGAGATAACGGGAATTGAAAAAATAGAAACGGGATACCGGCTGACCGGGACTTCCGGCAGCTATGAGACCGAGACGCTGATTATAGCCACCGGGGCTACGCACCGCAAGCTGGGGCTTGCCAGGGAGGAGGAACTGACCGGCAGAGGGGTCAGCTACTGCGCCACCTGCGACGGCGCCTTTTTCCGGGGCCGGGATGTGGTCGTAGTGGGCGGAGGAGATGTGGCCGTGGAGGACGCCATCTTTCTGGCCCGGATGTGCAGACGGGTCTATGTGGTGCATCGCCGGGATGAGCTGCGGGCGGCAAAGAGCCTTCAGGCCAGACTGTTTGCCATGGAAAACGTGGAGATGGTCTGGGACAGCGTGTCCTGCGAGATCACCGGAGAGGATCTGGTGGACGGACTGGTTGTGGAGAATGTGAAGACCGGAGAGAAACGCCGCCTGGAAGTGGACGGCATATTTGTGGCTGTGGGGATTCTGCCGGACAGCGGACTGGCGGCCGGTCTGGCCGAGCTGGACGAGAGCGGCTATATCCGCGCGGGAGAGGACGGCGTGACTTCTGCGCCGGGCCTGTTTGCGGCCGGGGATGTGCGTACCAAGCCTCTGCGCCAGATTGTGACGGCGGTATCCGACGGGGCCAACTGCGTGACCTCGGTGGAGCGGTATTTGCACAGCAGCCGGAAGCAATAATTTAGACAATAATCTTGTAAAAGAATACTGTGAAAGAATAATGCGCAAAGAGTAATACGCAAAGAGTCGCATAAAAGAATAATACGAAAAGAATACAAAAATGGAAACGGGAGACAAAGGGCGGCGGGAAATGGAGTATTTTGAGCTTTTGAATCAAAAGGGAGAGAAGCTGGGCCGGATAAAGGAGAGAGAGGCGGTGCACCGGGATGGAGATATCCACGGGGCCTCTCATATCTGGGTGGTCAGGCGGGGCGAGAAAGGAGACGAGGTTCTCTTGCAGAAGCGCCGGCCGGACAAGGATTCCTTCCCCGGATGCCTAGATACTTCCTGCGCCGGTCATATGACGGCGGGAGAGGATTTTGTTTCCACGGCCCTGCGGGAGCTTGGCGAGGAGCTGGGATTGACGGCTGCGCCGGAAGATCTGATTTTTCTGGAGAGGCGTTATGTGGAGGGAGAGCATGTATTTCATGGCCGCCCCTTCCGCAACCATGAGGTCTTTGATGTCTATCTGCTGCGGCCGGATTTTCCGCTGGAGGGGCTGACGTGGCAGGAGGAGGAAATAGCGGGACTGGTATGGCAGCAGGCGGAACTGGTGGGAGAGATGCTGGAGGCCGGTTCGGAGGATTACTGCATTGATCCCGGAGAATTTGAGACGCTTAGACGTTATCTGAAAGAGCAGGAGAGAGGATGAATCGGATGGAAGAGGAACGGAGAAATCAGCCAAGAATTCTGGAAGTGTGCGTTGATTCGGTGGAATCGGCGGTTCATGCCAAAGAAGGCGGAGCAGACCGGCTGGAACTGTGCGCTGATCTGCCGGTGGGAGGAGTGACGCCTTCCGTTGTTCTTTTCGAGCAGGTAAAGGAGAGAACGGGGCTGCCGGTCCATGTGCTTTTGCGGCCCCGTTTCGGAGATTTTCTCTACAGGGAAGATGAGTTTGAGCTGCTGAGACGGCAGGCATCCCTGTACCGCAGGGCCGGAGCAGACGCTCTGGTTATCGGCTGTCTGACCCGGGAGGGCAGGCTCGACCGGGAGCAGATGGCCAGGCTGATGGAGGAGGCAGGAGGACTGCCGGTGACGCTTCATCGGGCTTTTGATATGTGCCGGGATTTGGACGAGGCCCTGGATGAGGCCAAAAGGCTGGGCGTGAGGACTGTGCTTACCTCCGGGGGCTGCGCGTCGGCCCTTGAGGGAAGCACGAATCTGGCCCGGCTGCATGCTCATGCAGGAGATGTGCAGATCATGGCAGGGGCAGGCATCCATGCGGCGGCTATTCGGAGTCTGTGCCGGGAGACGGGTTTGCTCTGCTATCATATGTCGGGTAAAAAGATCCGGGCAAGCGAGATGGAGTACCGCAATCCCCGCGTGAATATGGGACTGCCGGGGTTCTCCGAGTATGAGATCTGGGTCACGGACCCGGAAGAGGTGCGCCAGGCAAGGTCTGCGCTGTGGGAATAAAGCCGGGATATGGACCGGCAGAGGATAAGGAAAAGCGGGAAAGGCATCAGGAAAGGGTGTCTTCCCGCTTTTCCTTTCTGCGCTGCCACAGCCAGTAGATGCCGGAGGAGCCGACAGACAGAAGAATATTGGAGGCGACGGAGAAAATAAACAGGGGCGAGGAAGGGTCGTTGATACTGGTGCCGATCAGCGTACTGGTAAGAATGCAGGGAATGAAGCCCAGCATTCCGCCGGTGATATAGGCGCGATAGGGGATTCTGGCGGCGCCCATGTAGAGGCTGACGATATCGCAGGGCAGGATGCCTACGATACGGGCGATATAGGAGAAAAAGAAGTCGTTTTTCTGCTGGAATTCCTTTAGCTGTCCCAGCTTTGGATAGCGTTCAAAGATTCGGTCCACCAGATCTGCGCCGGCCAGCCGGCCCAGCCAGTAGGGGGTACTGATACAGGCGGCTACCGCCAGACTGTTGACCAGAAGGGCCGCCGGGGTGGGAAACATGATCCCGCCGGCTACTAACAGGGCGACAATCGGGAAAAAGACGGTCAGGCTCTTGAGGCTGGACAGCAGAATCAGGACAATGGCCGCAAGGACGGGATTGTCCGGCGTGTAATTCAAAATGTCCTCTACAGATACGGAGCCTCCGGACAGCACAAAAATCCCGGCAGCTGTCAGAATCAAAAGGAAGGGAAGCAGGGCCAGGAAACGGATGGGAATGCGTACTTTCTTTCGTGTAGGGGACATGATAGTACCTCACTGTATAGGGTGTACAAGAAACCTCTCTTATTATAATCAACGCAAATGTTTTTGACAAGCCGATGAATCGACGGCGGAGCAGGCTTTCGGAGGGCTGCCGTCTTTTTGCAGAGCCATAGAAAAGATATAAAAAGGGATATAAAAGGGAAAATAATTAAAATTACAGTTGACATGTTTAAACAAGTATACTATATTCAAGCTGAATCTGAATCGCGAAAGTTATGCGGGCAGCTTTATGGGTTATGTTTTGGGGGTGTCCCCGGAGATGAATTATCCCGGATAACGAAGGCTGTAAGGCAAAAATAAAGAATGAAGAGAGAAAGGCCAGGTGCAGGTAAATGAGCACGGATTTCAGAAAGAGTACAGTATATCAGATATATCCCAAGTCCTTTTGCGATACCAATGGAGACGGCTTGGGAGATCTGCGGGGGATAATCGGTAAGCTGGATTATATAAAGGAGCTGGGAGCAGATTATATCTGGCTGACGCCCTTCTTTGTGTCGCCCCAGAATGACAATGGCTATGATGTAGAGGATTATTATCGTATAGATCCCCGGTATGGCACTATGGAAGATGTGGAGGAGCTGATTGCCAAGGCAGCTGAGCGCGGCATCGGTCTGATGTTTGATATGGTCTTTAACCATGTGTCCACCCGCCACCAATGGTTTCGCCGGGCCATGGAGGGAGAT
>CALWLM010000115.1 GCA_944381515.1 uncultured Lachnospiraceae bacterium
CGGCCACGGAATAGTCGCTGGAAACGTGGGCGCGGGACAGGCTGGAGTCAATGCGGTTCAGCTTGACGCCCTTCTCGATCAGCCAGTCAACTGTCTCGGTGGCTTTCTCAGAGAACAATTCGCACCATTCAGGATCGTAGAGATCATCGCTGGTCTCTCCGGTCCGGGTCAGCAGCCAGTCTGTGACGTCCTGCTGGGTGCAGTCTACGCCCAGCTCCTGCTGCAGGGTAGTGGAGCCGGCTACCAGATAGGCGGCTACCATACCGGCATTGCCGGCGCCGACTACCACCAGATCGCAGGAGGTATCCTCATATACGGTGGAGGGGATTTCGCCCACAAAGGCATCCGGGTCGCCTCCGGCCTGCTCAATAGCCTGACTCAGGGCCGATTTGAAGGCAAAGCTGGTGACGGTTGCCCCGCTGACGATATCCGGTTCAGAGGTCTGATACTGAATGGCCTGCTCGGACATCTTTTCAATGGCGACGGTACCGGTACCGAAGGTTTCATTTTGTTCGATGACCTGGATATCGGTCAGAGCCGTCTCGTCAAAGGTGAAGGCGAGGGTAAAATCGTTGATTCCCGTGACGGTCACCTCGTAGGTGCCGGGGGTAAAAGCTGAGGCGGCGTCTTCGGCCGGCTCAGTCTGTGCCGGTTCCGTCTCCGTCTGCGCTGCGGCGCTGGTTCCGGGAGCTTCGGTAGCCTCGGTCTGCGAGCTGCAGCCGCACAGACCCAGAATCATGACGAGAACCAGACTCAGGGCGATGATGGTTTTTCCTGTACCAATTCGTTTCATGGTTATCCTCCATTTCTTTTTCTTTTACTGCAGAAAAGCCTTGGCTTTTTGACTTGTTTAAATTATACTTTTCACAAGGGACGGAATCAATTCGGATATCTATGATTTTAATAGGATTTTGCCTATAATAGATCTGCGGGACAGAGAAATATATAAAATATATATGGATAATTTCATGGTTAAAATCCCTTTAAAGTACCTATATGTTATATGTGCCGGTATAATTGCCGTATTGTATAAATACATACCGGCGCACGAAGAATGCGGTATTAAGGAGAAAGAGGAGAAATGAATCGAAGAAGAGTGGAGTACTTTCTGACGGCGGCGGAGACGCTGAATTTGACAGAGACGGCGGAGCGCCATTTTATCACGCAAGCGTCCATCTCCGGTTCTATCGCCGCTCTGGAGGAGGAGATCGGTTTTAAGCTCTTTGACCGCTCCCGCAGAAAGCTGAAGCTGACGCCGGCAGGGGAGTATTTTTATCAGGCCTGCCGCAATATCGTTGAGATTGAAGACAAATACATTCAGCAGGCCAGGCATATCTCCGCCTTTGAGGAGCACCGCCTGATGGTGGGAACCTCCAACGGATTTTGCTTTGCCGGGGCCGGCCTTCTGCTGGGAGAGTACAAACGTCAGAATCCGGAAGCGGAATTTCAGTTTGTTGCTATGAACAACGACGCGCTGATTGAAAATCTGAAAACCTACCAGCTGGATCTTGCTCTGACTTTTCATCTGAGCGTGGTGGGAACGGATGGGGACTGCGATGAAATTTTGCTGGAAAAATCCCGATACGGCGTACTGGTGCCGGAGGGGCATCCGCTGGCGCGGATGGAGGCGGTGACGCCGGAGCTTTTGAAGAATCAGGATATCCTGTATCCGACTAATTATATGTCGGACGCGGCCTCCACCCTGGTCAATCTGAACCGAATGGGGATATTTCCAACGAGGATTCTGAAAGGGTGGAGCATAGACCAGATCATTATGACGGCCATGGTGGAGCGCTGTCTGGTGCTGATCGCCGAATTTTTTGTGGTGGCTACTTCTTATCTGGACTATCGTTTCGTTCCGTTTCAGGGGGAGATGCCGGACATTGAGCTGACGGCAGTAAAGGCAAAGGCTAACAGCCGTCCGGAGGCCGTGCGGCTGTTTGAGTTTCTGCGGGACAGCGTTACGGAGCGGCCCTTTTCGGGAGATTAAGGGCGTGCGCCCGCAGCTTTGCCTAATAACTTTACAGTTTATACATATTAACTAACTAAGACTTCTGCACATTTACTCCTGGGTTTATAATTGTCGGCAGAAAGCAGAGCAGAATGAGGTGTCCAAACGGTATGAGAAAACCTCATACAGGACAACGGAACTTCACATCGACAAAGGAGGAATGAGCGAGATGCAAAGCATGAAGGGAGCTGTAATTGCAGGCAAAAACAAAACGGAGATACGGGACAACTGCCCTCTGCCGGAGAAGATTGCGCCTACAGGGGCTCTTATCCGGCCGGAGATATGGTCGCCCTGCACCAGCGACGCCCATTTGTGCGCCACAGGCTGCGAGTCCCTGCCCTATCTGGTCGGCAAGGCCGTGGGACATGAGATGTGCGGCGTGATTACAAAGGTGGGTTCCGATGTCCATGATTTCCAGGCGGGCGACCGGGTCATTGTCTGCTCTGTGATGCCTATATGGAGAAGCCTGGAGGCCCAGGACGGCCATGCCAAAAACCGACAGGACAATATGTACTGCGGGATCGACTTTCCGGATCGAGGAGGCTCCTTTGTAGAGGAATACTATATTCGCGACGCGGATATGAATCTGGCTCATATCCCGGAGGGAGTGACGCTGGAGCAGGCAGTCATGGTGCCGGATATGATGTGTACTGCATTTGAGGGAGTACGGCGCCACGGATCTGGTGGATTATCACAATGAGAACTATATTGACAGTATAGTGAGAGCCAACGGCGGGCCGGTGGACGGCGTTATCCTCTGCGGCGGCGGACGGCTGTGGATGTCCCGGATGGCGCAGTTAATCGCCTGCAAGAGGGTGCAGCCGGAGAAGCTGATCACGACCGCAGTCTGATCAAGCCGGTAATTTATAACGATTGAGAAGAAAAACGGCGCAGGGTATTTTTGAGCATAACACATAAAAAATCAAAAATAAATTGTGAAAAACGCACAAAAACAGATTG
>CALWLM010000116.1 GCA_944381515.1 uncultured Lachnospiraceae bacterium
CGGACCCATTCCTCATCCGCCGCCATTCCATAATATTCCTCATAGTCAAGGGAAGGATCTGCAAGCACTTCCTCCGGCACATAAAAGACCTGTCTGGTGCAGGGAACATACTCCTGAAGCTTCGCCAGCAGCTTATCGTTCTCCTTGCCTCCGCTGAACTGGTACTGGGGGCCGTTTTTCAGCACGGCATAAAAACCTCTTTTGCCGGTTTCAAACCAGCAGCGCCCCGTCTTGGCCGAAGCCTCGGAAACGCTCTCTTCCCACTGTCCGATCGCTCTCTCCAGGCGCTCTAACTCCCGGCGCTTTGTCTCTACTTCTTTTTTCCTGCAGGCAAAGGCGCTGTGAATCGCCCCCATGTCCGCCCCATTTAAAAGCTCTCTTGCCTCATCCACGGAAAAGCCCATGGAACGGTACAGCCTGGCCTGCAAAGCCATCCGCAGATCCATGGATGTGTAATCTTCACGGTGGCCGGACCTGCTGTTCACCGACAAAAGTCCTTCTTTCTCATAATGACGCAGGGTACCTGCACTGACCCCCAACGCCTCCGCCGCTTCTCTCACCAGATATTTTTCCTCTTCCATTCTATCACCTTCCTGCCTGATTGATGCGTGCCTGATTGATCGGCGCCTCCCGTTTTTTTACACCTTTTGTATATTCATAGAATAGCACATTTTGAGGAAAAATTAAATCCCCTGCGTGTTCTTAAGCGGACGTTTTCTGCCCCGCCTCACTGGTCCATTAGTTTTTTGGCTTCCTCCAGCGCGGTCCGCCCGTCCATCGTTCCATAGATTCGCATATCTATGGCCTCTATGGGAACAGACGGATATTTCTCCTTTAGCTTGGGCACATTGAACCGGATCTGAGGCCCTATCAGCACACAGTCGCTGTCCGGTATTACGCCGGCAGCCTCTGCGATCCCATAGGCATGTATCTCGCAGTCGTATCCGTCCTCTTTCGCGGCTTCCCGCATCCGGTTAACCAGCAGGCTGGTGCTCATTCCTGTCGAACAAAGCAATACTATTTTCTTCATTGGATCACAATCCTTTCTCGCAGATCTTACAGACTACCTCGTCCTGAACTACAACACCCTGTTTCTTTAATTCTTCTATTTTATCATGGAAGCGGGGCAGATATTTCTCATTGGCCACCAGCATTTCATCCAGAAGAGCCTTGGCCGCTCTCCCTCCGCATACAATGGGATTGAGCTGGAATGCCTGAAGGGCCATACCATAGTCCCCCTTCACCGCCGCTTCAATTATACATTCTTCCATGGCCTTCATCACCTGCAGCCAGCCCCTTTCCGCCGGGCCAAATTTGCCCCAGGCCAGAGGCATCGGCCCTTTGGCCGTCATCCGGCTGGACACCTCCACCGCGCAGTCTGCCGGCAGATCGGCGAGCGCTCCTTTGTTTCTCGTGGAGACCACCATAATGGTTCCTTTGTTATTATAGATGGAGTTGATGCACTCGCAGGCTGCATCGCTGTAGTAAGTACCGCCTCTTTTAGAGAGCTGCTCCGGCTTCACATGAAGCTCTTCATTCCGATATATTTCAAACAGTTCCTCTTCCGTCTTTTTTACCAGCTCGGCTCTCGTTTCATTTTTCTCATACTGCCCCAGTTCATGGCGCAGCATATCGCCATACATATAATAATAACGATGGTATCCACAGGGAATACAGTCCATAGCCCGAAGCTGTTCCTCGATAAATTTCTCTTTATGAATATTGGCAGGCGTGCCGTCATCCTCCACCTGGAAAATCTGATTAATAAACTCCGGCGTCAAATTGCGTCCGTCCCGGGCGGAATACACCCGGTGGTAGTGAAAATGATTCAGCCCGGCAAACTGAAAGACATAATCCTCCTGCGTCTTTCCGAACATGGCAGGCTCCCGAATCATCAAATTGATGGGCACGTTGCACAGACCAACGCATTTTTCCCATCCGCCATAACGCAGCACGGCCTCCGTCACGATCCCGGAAGGATTGGCAAAATTAATCAGCCAGGCATCCGGGCAGAGTTCCTTCATGTCCTCTACAATCTCCAGCATCACCGGTACGGTGCGCAGAGCCTTGAGCATTCCCCCGGCTCCATTGGTCTCCTGTCCCAGCTGGCCATGGGAGAGAGGGATTCTCTCATCCTTGATTCTGGCATTTAAAAGCCCTACTCTCAGCTGCGTGGTAACAAAGTCCGCTCCCGGCAGAGCCTCCCGGCGATCCAGGGTTAAATGTACCTCTACTTTATAGGGGGTCGCGTCCCACATCCGCTGGGCCAAAGCTCCGACAATTCGCAGCTTCTCTTCCCCTCCCTGCGTATCCACCAGCCAGATTTCCCGAATGGGAAGCTCCTGGTACCGCTTGATAAATCCCTCCATCAGCTCCGGAGTATAACTGGAACCGCCTCCAATGGTTACTATTTTCACTCCTCTTTTATCCATAGCCGTCTCCTTTTCATTGCAGTATATTCGCTCATGTATATCCCGCTCATGTATATCTCATGTATCAATCCTTTTGTTTGTTGGCAATCAGCACAAAGGGAATATAAAGCAAAAATACCAATAATAAGCCAGTTGCCTCGGTAATCATCGTAGGGATGTGACCGGCTGTAGCCAGGAAGGATTTCAGAATGATCGGGGTAGTAGCCGGAATAGCATAGGCCATCGGCGTTGCAAATCCAATCGCTGTCATAACATAGCCCCATGTAATGCTGACCACAGGCGCCAGAATAAAGGGAATGGCATAAATGGGATTCATCACAATGGGAAGTCCGAAAATCATCGGTTCATTAATATTAAACACAGCCGGCACCAGGGAAAGTTTAGCGACCGCTCTCTGCTCCTTTCTTTTACCAAACAAAAGGATTGCCAGCGCCAGCATACCGGTCATTCCCGATCCCGTTCCGGCAGAAAATACGGAGATAAAGGATCGGTTAAATATATTTGTCGCCACTCCTCCTGCCAGAACTGCATCCGTATTTTCCTGCAGAGCCACCAGCATGGTCGCAACATAGATGGGCTGCAGTACCTGAGGACCATGAATACCAAAGGACCACAGAATATTAGAAAACATAAACAGGAAGATAAATCCTGGAACTGTAGTGATAATATAGGAAAACGGCGTCTGAATGCACATCGTAATCGCTTCGCTGACCGTCATCCCGGAAATGCCTTTAAATACAAAGCTGAATACGGCAAACGCCAATATCGTAAGCATGCCGGGCAGCAGCGTAGAAAAGGAAGCGCTGACGTTCGGCGGAACCGAGTCCGGCATTTTGATCACCAGTTTTTTGGATCTGGTCAGCCGCAAATACAGCTCCGTGGAAAGAATACCCGTAATAATCGCCATAAACAGCCCCTGCGAGTTGGTAAAGCTTACCGCCAGCACATTGCTCACCGTATAAGCTTCGCCGCTGTCCGTTGTTCCGCTGACCGTAGTCACGCACATGCTGATATAAGCGCCCAGAGCAACAATGGGAAGCAGGGGGTCTTTTTTTCCGTAATGCCTTCCCAGATCAATGGCAATCAGGATCACCAAACCAATCGCTATGAAATTCATTGTGGCATAGTTGGCTGCATCAAAGATTGGCGCCAGACTGCCCAGCCACTCCAGGCCAGATATCTTTGCCAGCGAAAAACCGGTTGTTGTCGTAGAGCATACCACACTGGTCATCAGGGAACAGAAGGCCCCGCAGATAATAATCGGCAGCAGTGTGTTAAATCCATTGCGGATCGCCGTCAGGTAACGGTTCATCTGAAGCTTCTCTGCCACTTTCAATAAAATGTTTGTTGCTTTTTCTTTCATCCTCTCTCTCCTTTTCATTTGAATTTGCGGCCTTTATCCGGCCAAATGCTGCATCTGTTCCGGATGCTGTTTTTCATCGTCTTTCGCTTTCCTACCCCCTTTCAGGATTTCTATAATCTCCGACGCCAGATCCTTTATCGTCATAGCGTTCATCACATGGTCCTGGGCATGTACCATCAGGAGATTCATCTGCACCGGCCTGCCCTCTAACTCCGCCCGAATCAGCGAAGTCTGCACCTCATGGGCCCTCAGCATAGCAGCATCGCATTCCTCCAAAAGACGTTCTGCCTCAGCGCAGTTCCCCTTACCAGCCTCACGTACAGCCTGCAGAGCCAGGCTTCTGGCATCCCCCGCCTGTACGATGGCCTCCATTACAATCGTTTCAAACTCCCTTTCCCAGTCTCTGTCCCTTTCTTTTTCCATCTGTCTTCCTCCTCTGATCTCATCATCTGATGCCTGTATGCTAACACCCTTTTGGCCAGGACTCCAACCAAAGTTCTTCCTGAACTATTCCGGCAGCCTTTTATCTGTCCTTTCTTTTTTCGTCTGCCTCTCCCGACAGCAGACTGATAAACGTCTCATAATCCCTGGACTCGATCAGTCTGCGCACCCTGGCTTCATTAAATACCAAATCTGTCGTGGCCTGATAAAAACGCTCGATGTCCTCGTCCTTCTCCTCTCCCAGCGCGGCTAAAAGCACCACCTGGACTTCATTATGCCCCCACCAGACCGGCTCTTCCAAAATAGCTGTGGCTACAAACTTTTCTCTCGTCATAATCCTGCAGGGATGAGAAATAGCCACCAGGTTTCCAAAATCCGTCTGTCCCATCCTTTCTCTTTCCAGCACTGCCTCCAGAAAACCATCCGGCAGCGGGCGCACGCTGGCGATATGGGCGCAGATTTTTCTGAGAATATCCTCCTTATCCCTCCCCGCAAGATTCGGAATAAAGAGTCTTTTGTCATAATAACTGTAAAGAAACGCGCTGCTTCCCCTTTCAAACAGCCGCTGGTAACTGTCAATCTCCTCCCGATCCGGAAAAAGGGAAATCTCAAAAACAGGAACCGGCAAAGCCAGGTTCAGAGGCACTGTCGTAAACAGATAGTCAATGTTCTTTCCTGCAAAGTCAAAGTCCTCCAGCTCAAAAACCGAACATTCATAAATCTGATCGATGTATTTTCCAAAAGCCTGCTTATAGCGATATAAAAAGAGCTGCGAGCTGCCCCGGCCGGATACGCATACTACCACAATATTTTTTCTGTCAATGGTCTTTCCCTGCTTTTCCAGAGCCAAAGCAAAAAGTACGGCAAAATACCCCAATTCATCTTCCGGGATCTCCCTGCCATAATGCCTGCACAATGCAGTACAGGCCGTCGCCGCAATGGTATAGGCAAAAGCATATTCCTGTTTTATCTTGTCCAGTATGGGATTTTTCATGGGTATGGCATATTTCATCCGAATATCAAAGGGAACCATGTGTTGATTCAGGGACATGCGCAGCTCCAGATTGTCACGAAAGTCAATGCCGTTTCCCTCGTAAACGGCCTCCAGCATTTCCAGCACCAGTTCATCGATCCGGCTGGAAATCACCAGGCCGGGACTCTTGCGTCTGGCAGTATCCGGCGATGTCTTGCCGCTGATATGGACAGCCAGATAAAGAATCTCTTCCTCTGCATAATCGATCTTCATCTGACTGGAAATCTCCGCCGCCGCAGCGCGTGCCGCTTCCAGGGCATGTCTGCCCAAATTTGCACAGAGCTCCTTCTTCTGATCGGGAGAAATCTGAATCAGATGCCCACGGCGAATCCGACCGTTCGCCACATAAGCATGAAGGATCAGTGACTCAAATCCGCTCTCGGATGCCTGCAGGCAGAATTCCATCAGGATTTTTTTCATGATATCTGCCAGGCGCCGCATATCCTCCTGCTGTTTGGGCGTCTGCATTCGAATCCGGTCGTCCCTCAGCAGACAAGCGGCAATGCAAATCCGGCGGTCAAACTCGCTGCCTGTCACGCAGATCCCATAGTTTGGCCGCCGTTTAATTTGCAGGTGATACAGATTCAGCACGCACTCCGCCTGCTTCAGATCAGCGCTCAGAGTATTGCGGGAAACATACAGAAACTCGCTCAAATCATCTACCTTCACATAATTATCATGGTTGAGCAGATAAGCCAGCAGATAAGTGACCCGATCCGCCGATGTGGCCGGCATCTCTATGCGGCGTTTGCGCTGCTTCTCTTTCCATTGTTCATATTTCGGCCAGTCGGATATCTCCAACCAGAACCCCATATTCGGCCGGGAACGAATCTGCGCTCCGCAGCCTTCCATCTGCCGGTTCAGCTCTCCTATTCTTATCCGGACGGTTCTCTCGCTGATCCCCACTGCTTTAGCTATTTGGACCGCAGTTGCGTATTTTTCTGTCTCCAACTGTTTCAAAATTCGTTCTTCGTTGTACTCCATCGCCTATACCCCCTGTTGTCCGGGCCTGATTCTAATTTAATTTTTACCTGTATTTTAGTATTTTAATATTTTTATTCCGTCAACTCCACCCGAAATCCTTCCGCAAAAATCCGGCAATCTGTGGGCAATAAAAAGCCAATTAAAAAAGGGGTCCATTAAGAACCCCTCTGACCGAAATCTCTCAATCCATTTTCAGCAGATACACCATATCATACCATTGGCCGCCGCCCCAGGCAGACGGCGATATTCCCTTGTTTTGAAAGCCCATTTTCTCATACATTTCAATCTTGTCTTCCGCACAGGTCAGCAGTACCAATTCTCTGCCCCGCTTTGCCTCCCGATGCAGATACCGCGACATCAGCTCTCTGGCAAGTCCCTGTCTGCGGTACTGCGGAAGGACGTCCAGCCCCAAAAGCACTACATTCTTCCCTTCCGGCCTGTGGAGACTGGCATCGGAGAAAAACGCATCGCGAAATTCCCCCTCGTCCGTAGCAATCCCATTTAAAAAGCCGGCGATACTGCCCTTTTCTCTGTCCACCGCCACTAAAAAAAGCTCCGGAGCAGCCTGTACTCTATCCTGCATCATAACCTCTGTACATGCCTCGTCCGGCTCAAAGCAGATCTGCTCAATCATAGCTGCCTGATCTGCCTCATCCAGGCGGATCTCCCGAAAATCAAAACGCTCCTGCAATGAACCCTCCTGCAATGAGCAATCCCGCAGCGGGCGAAACAAAAAATCCTGTTTCGCTGCCCTCCTTCTGTCTTCTGCACGGTCTTCCATAAAATGTATCTTCCTCCTGCAATATTTGTACCGGCAAGATGTTGATGTGTCAACATCTCTGTGAAATAACATTAATAAAATTTTTCAGGAAATCTTCCCCATTATACAGAACGGGCAGGCAATCTCCGACTGCCTGCCACGCTGCGCCCGGCTCATCCCGCCAGGTCTCTTAATTCTTTGTCTCGTTCTTGTTCTTCTCTTTTGCCTTTTCTTCCAAGATGCGCTCCAGCTCGTCTGCCATGCCGTCCAGAGGATTATAATCCAGAGACTCAATCCGGCCCTCGTCGCAGGCCTCGGCAATCTTAGGGTCTATAGGCATACGCGCCAGTACCTTCAGACCATGGGTCTTCGCCACCTCTTCGATATGGCTCTTGCCAAAGATCTCATAATCCTTGCCATTGTCGGGGCAGTGGAAGTAGGACATATTTTCCACCAGTCCCAGGACCGGTATATTCATCATCTCAGCCATCTTTACCGCCTTGGCAACGATCATGCTCACCAGCTCCTGGGGAGAGGTGACAACAATGATTCCATCTACCGGCAGAGACTGAAACACAGTCAGAGGCACGTCTCCCGTTCCCGGAGGCATGTCCACAAAAAGATAATCCTCGTCCTCCCAAATTACATCGCTCCAGAACTGCTTTACAGCATTGGCAATCAGCATTCCTCTCCAGACCACCGGATCATCTTCATTTTCCAGCAGCAGATTCACCGACATTACATCAATGCCTGTGGAGCTCTGGCAAGGAAAAATGCCGTCGTTGTTTCCCAGAGCTTTTTCATGAATGCCAAAGGCCTTTGGAATCGAAGGACCTGTAATATCTGCGTCCAAAATTCCCACGTTATTGCCCCGGTCGCGCATGGCGCAGGCCAGCAGGGAAGTAACCATGGACTTTCCCACGCCTCCTTTTCCGCTGACAATACCGATTACCTTTTTTACATTACTCCATTTATGAGGGGGTGCGGTAAAATCCGGCGCTCCCTGGCGTTCGCTGCAGTTGGCGCTGCAGCTGCCGCAGTCATGGCTGCATTCGCTCATGATTCCTGCTCTCCTTTCCTCATTCTCGTCCATGCCTTTTGAATATCCGCAGCACGTCCGTCGTACTGCGGCTTCGTTTCTTCATTATAATTGTTTTGCACGGCACGGTCAAGGCAGAGAGCGGTATTTCCTGTCAGACATTCCACAGCCTTTTTACCCTTCTGTCTCCAGCCTCTTTACTCGTCCCAGAAGAGTCCAGATAAGCAGGGTCAATAATACCAGCGCCAAACATTCTCCGCCTGCAATCATCCACAGGGGAACGGCAGAAAGCCTCACGCCCACGAAAGCCAGAATAATTCCTCCCGCCAGACCCCCCAATATTCCGCACATGGAAGCCGCGCTCTGCTTTACTATCTGCGTCTGGTTTTCCCACTGGTAGCGGGGAAATTTCAGGTTAATCCACACGCCGCTCACGGAAGTCAGGCAGACGGCTGACGCCGACAAAAGGAATATCGCCGCGGCATCCGCAGGCTCCGTTCCCAGGCCAATAAATAGAAACAGGCAGCTAAGCGCCGCTCCCGGCAGGCCAATGGTCATATTAACCAGTATTTTGGACAGGAAAATATCGCGCAGAGCCACCGGCGCGGACTGTATAATCCAAAGCTGCCTCCCCTCCAGAGAGAGGGACACGCAGGCTGTATTGCTCATCGGCAGGATTACCACCGGCAGATACAAAAGAATCCGTCCAATATAAGCCTCTGCTCCTGCAAGCCCCTCCAGAGATCCCATAATGCTGTCCGGCCCCAAAAAGCAGACGGCTGCCGCAGCCGCCACCGACATCAGTACGCCCACGCCCATGTTCGTCACATAAACTGCCGAGGATGTAAAGCTCTTCCACTCCTTGTGGTACAGGGCTCCAAGAGCAGAGCGGCCTTTAAGCCTGCCCATTTTATAAGCGCGGGTGGTCCGGCGGGCAGTAAGCCCATCCTGAATCTTCTGATAGAAAACGGACAGAACCGCCGCAAAGACCAAGTACAGCAAAATGGAACTGCCGGCAAAGGCTCCAAAGGCCGCCGCATCCGATTCACAGACCGCTGCTCCAAACCAGGCTGCCGGAGGGTACAGGCGTGTCAGCACCAGGGCCAGCTGATCGCCCAAAGCCGCTATGGTTCCGGCATTCAGCTGACTTTCATCCATACCCCCCAGCCGGAATGAAAACACCAATATGCCCATTACCATTACCAGCGTCAGGAGAATATAAACCGCATTGCTGTAACGGAAGCGGGAAGAAACCGCTGCCACCAGCGCCGCTGCAATGGAGGCCACTGTAGTGGGAATCAGACTCCCCAGAAGGATTCCTCCCACCCAGAAGATCCAGGGCAAAGGACCTGCTGCATAAGGTATGTAAGCTGCTCCCATAACCCCCATAACGCCCAGAGAAAAAACAAAATTGAACAGATACAGCACGGCAAAACGGCTGGTAATCACCGTCCAGGTCGGAACCGGCAGCGCCGTTATCAGCTCATGGTCGCGGCAGCCAAAGAGGGAGCCGTTGGCCTTCAGAAAGGTAAAAAAGATTGTCACCAGACCGCTGATCGTCAGCGCATAGAGAGGGATCAGTCGGGCAAGTCCCAGAACCCCCAGTCCCATGGCCAGCATATAGCAATAGCCTAACAGCATCACCGCCACAAAAGCATACAGAATTCCCATCAAAACAAACCGGCCCGGTTTTCCGGTGCCGGAACGGCGCAGACCGTCCAGGCGCAGCGCGTTCATCACCTGCACGCGGATTAACAGCCACAGCTGCCTCATCGCCTTACTCATTCTCGGTCACCTCCATGAAAAGCTCCTCCAAAGAATGATCGCGGACCAGGCGGTCCATATCGCCGTCCACCACCAGACGGCCCTGGCGGATAATTCCCACCTTATTGCATAATTTCTGCGCAACTTCCAATACATGCGTGGAAAAGAAGATGGCTCCGCCTCCGGCGCACAGCTCCCGCATAATTTCTTTCAGAGTCAGACTGGCCTTCGGGTCCAGACCGACAAAGGGCTCATCCAGCACCAAAAGCCTGGGTTCATGAATCAGGGCAGAGATAATAGCCGCCTTCTGGCGCATTCCATGGGAATAAGATGCGATAGAATCTCCCAGGGCATCTGTGATTTCAAAGCGTTCTGCGTATTCCCGGATTCGTCTCTCCTTGTCTCTTGCCTCCACACCGAAAATATCTGCAATAAAATTCAGATACTGAATTCCGGTCAGATGCTCATAGAGATCCGGATTATCGGGAATATAAGCGGTAATCTGCTTGCAGGCAAGGGGCTCGCGCTTCACGTCATGGCCGTCTATCTCAATCGTGCCGCTCTCAAAATCCAGCACCCCTACTACCGCCTTGATTGTCGTGCTTTTACCGGCCCCGTTATGACCGATAAATCCATAGATGTCTCCATTTTCCACTGTCAGGGACAGATCGTCTACCGCCCGTTTTCCTCCCTTATAGGTCTTTGTCAGATGTCGGATTGTAAGCATACAGAACCTCCTGTTACCTTGTGTTCATTTAGGATTTTATCTAAGCATAGGATAACACATTTGCCTCAAAAAGCAATATCTTATTTAGATTTTTATCTAAATATTGTGTAAAGATTTTTTCGCATCTTTTGCTGGATATTTCTTCCCTTTCTTTACTTCTTCCGGCAAAAAAAGAGGGCCTCCCGGACCACAACCATGATCTTGGGGAAACCCTCTGTATTTAAATCATTACAGAAACTATAATATCAAGTCAGCCAGGCAGATTGCTGATTACTCTTCCGGCTCCTCGCTGAAATCATCCTCTGCAATCTCCAGAAGCTCCTCATCCACAGGCTCCTCCGGATCTGCGGCAGCGCCCTCAGACTCTGCGGCGGCCGTCTCGTCCGCAGCCGCTATATCGGCGGCTCTCTGCTCGCCGGCAGTCTCCATTACTTCCTCGTAAGGATTCTCACCGTTCTGCGTTCCGGTCTCGCCGACAGCCTCGGCAGCTTCATCCTCCTCGGAAACCATCAGAATATCGCTGGCCTTGGTCTCTGTGCTCAGCTTCACCGAACGATACCGCTTCATTCCGGTACCGGCAGGAATCAGCTTACCGATGATGACGTTCTCCTTCAAGCCAATCAGCGGGTCCACCTTGCCATTGATAGCGGCCTCGGTCAGCACCTTGGTTGTCTCCTGGAAGGAGGCCGCAGACAGGAAGGAATTGGTCGCCAGGGAAGCTTTGGTGATACCAAGCATGATCTGCTTGCCCACAGCAGGCTCCAGGCCCTCCTCGATCAGCTTGCGGTTCATATCCTCAAAATCCAGTACGTCCATGGAAACGCCCGGCAGCACGTTGCTGTCTCCGCTCTCCTCTACACGTATCTTCTTTAACATCTGGCGGACAATGACCTCCACGTGCTTGTCGTTGATTTCCACGCCCTGCAGACGGTACACTCTCTGTACCTCGCGGATCATGTAATCCTGCACTGCACGTACGCCCTTGATCTTTAAGATGTCATGAGGATTCACGCTTCCTTCGGTCAGCTCATCACCGGCCTCCAGCACCTGTCCGTCCTGGACCTTGATGCGGGAACCATAAGGGATCAGGTAGGTCTTGGTATTGCCGTCCTCAGGATTGGTAATAACCACCTCGCGCTTCTTCTTGCTGTCCTTGATGGTGACTACACCGCCAAACTCAGCAATGATTGCCAGGCCCTTGGGCTTTCTGGCCTCGAACAGCTCCTCAACACGGGGAAGACCCTGTGTAATATCGTCGCCTGCCACACCGCCGGTATGGAAGGTTCTCATGGTCAGCTGCGTACCAGGCTCACCGATGGACTGAGCAGCGATAATACCAACAGCCTCGCCCACCTGCACCGGCTGTCCGGTAGCCATGTTGGCTCCGTAGCACTTGGCGCAGACGCCCACGTGGCAGCGGCAGGTCAGGATCGTACGGATCTTCACCTTGGTTCTGCCGCAGGCAATGATCGCCTTGGCTCTGGCCGGTGTAATCATCTGATTCACCTTCACCAGAATCTCGCCGGTCTCCGGATTTACAATCTCCTCGGCAGCCACACGGCCGGTGATACGGTCCTCCAGACTCTCAATGACCTCGTTGCCGTCGGCAAAGGCCGATACTTCCATGAAAGGAATCTCGTCAGAGCCCTCGCAGCAATCGGTCTCATGGATAATCAGCTCCTGAGATACGTCTACCAGACGTCTGGTCAGGTAACCGGAGTCTGCCGTACGCAGAGCCGTATCGGACAGACCCTTGCGGGCGCCGTGAGCGGAGATGAAGTACTCCAGTACATCCAGTCCTTCACGGAAGTTGGACTTGATGGGCAGCTCGATGGTACGGCCGGTGGTATCTGCCATCAGTCCGCGCATACCGGCCAGCTGCTTGATCTGCTTGTCGGAACCACGGGCGCCGGAGTCAGCCATCATGTAGATGTTATTGTACTTATCGAGACCGGTCAGCAGATCGTGAGTCAGAATATCGTCGGTCTTCTTCCAGGTATCGATTACTTCCTTATATCTCTCCTCCTCGGTGATCAGACCGCGGCGGAAGTTCTTGGCAATCTTGTCAACGGTGGCCTGAGCGTCCTCAATCAGCTGCTTCTTGCTGGCAGGCACCGTCATATCGGAGATGGAAACGGTCATAGCGGCCTGCGTCGAATACTTGTAGCCCATGGACTTGATATTGTCCAGGGTTTCCGCCGACTTGAAGGCGCCATGCACATTGATGACCTTCTCCAGGATCTGCTTTAACTGCTTCTTACCTACCAGGAAATCAACCTCCAGCTTCAGCTCATTGCCGGGAATGCTGCGATCCACAAAGCCCAGATCCTGGCTGATGATCTCGTTGAACAGGAAGCGTCCCAGAGTGGACTCCACCAGTCCGGTTACCGTGCGTCCGTCCTCGGTGACGGTGCTGCGGCGTACTTTGATTCTGGCATGCAGATCCAGATCCTTATTCTCATAGGCCAAAATAGCCTCGTTCAGGCTCTTGAAGCACTTGCCCTCGCCAGTTACACCGGGCCTCTCCTGAGTCAGGTAATAGATGCCAAGCACCATATCCTGGCTGGGTACGGCCACAGGACCGCCATCGGAAGGCTTTAAGAGGTTGTTGGGCGACAGCAGCAGGAAGCGGCATTCTGCCTGAGCTTCCACAGACAAAGGCAGATGGACAGCCATCTGGTCGCCGTCGAAGTCCGCATTGAAAGCGGTGCAGACCAGGGGGTGAAGCTTAATAGCCTTGCCCTCTACCAGGATAGGCTCGAAGGCCTGAATACCCAGTCTGTGCAGGGTAGGGGCGCGGTTGAGCATTACGGGATGCTCCTTAATCACATCCTCCAGCACATCCCAGACCTCTGTCTGGAGCCGCTCCACCATCTTCTTGGCGCTCTTAATGTTGTGAGCCGTGCCGTTCTTAACCAGCTCCTTCATAACGAAGGGCTTGAACAGCTCGATAGCCATCTCCTTGGGCAGTCCGCACTGATAAATCTTGAGTTCCGGTCCCACTACGATAACGGAACGTCCGGAATAGTCCACGCGCTTACCCAGCAGGTTCTGACGGAAACGGCCCTGCTTGCCTTTCAGCATATCGGACAGGGACTTGAGCGGACGGTTGCCTGCTCCCGTTACCGGACGGCCGCGGCGGCCGTTGTCAATCAGAGCGTCCACGGCCTCCTGCAGCATACGCTTCTCATTGCGGACAATAATGTCGGGAGCGCCCAGCTCCAGCAGACGGGCCAGACGATTGTTGCGGTTGATAATCCGGCGGTACAGATCATTCAAATCGGAGGTGGCGAAACGGCCGCCATCCAGCTGTACCATCGGGCGGATATCCGGCGGGATCACCGGGATCACCGTCAGAATCATCCACTCCGGCTTGTTGCCGGAGGTACGGAAGGCCTCTACGACCTCCATCCTCTTGATAATTCTGGCTCTCTTCTGGCCGCTGGATTCCTTGAGCCCCTTCTTAAGCTCCTCGGACTCCTTCTCCAGATCGATCGCCTTCAAAAGCTCCTGGATTGCCTCGGCACCCATGCCGACACGGAATGCTTTGCCCCACTTGGCATAAGCCTCGCGGTACTCCTTCTCCGTCAGTACCTGCTTATACTGCAGGTCGGTCTCGCCCTTATCAAGTACGATATAGGAGGCAAAATACAGCACCTTCTCCAGCACCCGGGGGGACAGATCCAGAATCAGTCCCATCCGGCTGGGAATACCCTTGAAATACCAGATATGGGATACAGGAGCAGCCAGGGCAATATGGCCCATACGCTCGCGGCGGACGCTGGATTTGGTTACCTCAACGCCGCAGCGGTCGCAGATCACGCCCTTATAGCGAATTTTCTTATACTTTCCGCAGTGACACTCCCAGTCCTTGCTGGGCCCGAAAATTCTCTCGCAGAACAGGCCGTCCTTCTCCGGCTTTAAGGTTCTGTAGTTGATGGTCTCAGGCTTCTTCACTTCGCCTCTGGACCATTCCAGAATCTTTTCCGGAGATGCCAGACCGATCTTGATCGCGTCAAAAGTCAACGGCTGATACGCTTCGTTAGTCTCAGGCATGTCTCTACTCCTTTCTTACTCTTCGTCACTATAGTCATCGCTGTAATCGTCGCTGTAGTCGTCGCGGTAATCCTCGCTGTAGTCATCTGTGTAGTCGTCATAACCCGCATCCGAATCGGAGCCCTCGTTTACATTGACTAATTCTTCATTGTTAAATTCCTGCTTCTGATAGCCCATGCCGCCCAGATCCTCGTCATAATTGCCGAAGCGCTTGTCGTTCAGGATGGCCTTGATATCGGTATCCTCCATCTCGCTGGACTCCTTGAGCTCCACCTCAGTATTGTCGTCGCGCAGCAGGCGCACATCCAGACCCAGAGCCTGCAGCTCCTTTAAGAGCACCTTAAAGGACTCAGGGATACCGGCCTCCGGAATATTCTCACCCTTGATTATGGCCTCATAGGTCTTCACACGGCCCACCACATCGTCGGACTTCACGGTCAGGATCTCCTGCAGCGTGTAAGCCGCGCCGTAGGCCTCCAGAGCCCACACCTCCATCTCACCGAAGCGCTGTCCGCCGAACTGAGCCTTGCCGCCCAGAGGCTGCTGGGTTACCAGAGAGTAAGGACCGGTGGAACGGGCATGGATCTTGTCGTCTACCAGGTGATGCAGCTTCAGATAATGCATGTGGCCGATGGTGACCGGGCTGTCAAAGAATTCGCCGGTGCGGCCGTCGCGCAGGCGCACCTTGCCGTCCCTGCGGATCTCCACGCCCTTCCAGAGCTTTCTGTGCTCCAGATGGCTGCCCAGATACTCCATAACCTCAGGTCTCACAATATCCTGATATTTCGCCTGGAAATCCTCCCAGGTTTCATTTACATAATCATTGGCCATCTCCAGGGTATCCTGGATGTCATTCTCATCCGCCCCGTCAAATACAGGGGTGGAAGCATTAAAGCCCAGGGCCATGGATGCCAGGCTCAGGTGAATCTCCAGCACCTGTCCGATATTCATACGGGAAGGCACGCCCAGAGGATTCAGCACGATGTCCAACGGACGTCCGTTAGGCAGATAAGGCATATCCTCCACGGGCAGCACGCGGGAAACCACACCCTTGTTGCCGTGACGGCCTGCCATCTTGTCGCCTACGGAGATCTTTCTCTTCTGCGCGATGTAGATACGCACGGTCTCGTTGACGCCGGGGCTCAGCTCATCGCCATTCTCCCTTGTAAACACCTTGGCGTCCACCACGATACCATAGGAGCCGTGGGGCACCTTCAGGGAGGTGTCTCTGACCTCGCGGGCCTTCTCTCCAAAGATGGCGCGCAGCAGTCTCTCCTCCGCCGTCAGCTCGGTCTCTCCCTTGGGAGTTACCTTGCCCACCAGGATATCGCCTGCACGAACCTCTGCGCCGATGCGGATAATACCGCGGTCGTCCAGATCCTTCAGAGCATCATCGCCTACGCCGGGTACGTCGCGGGTGATCTCTTCCGGTCCCAGCTTGGTGTCGCGGGCCTCGGCCTCATATTCCTCAATGTGAATCGAGGTATAGACGTCATCCTGCACCATGCGCTCGCTGAGCAGTACGGCGTCCTCGTAGTTATATCCCTCCCAGGTCATAAAGCCGATCAGCGGGTTTTTGCCCAGAGCAATTTCGCCGCCGCAGGTGGAAGGACCGTCAGCGATCACATCGCCGGCCTTCACCTTATCGCCCTTATAGACGATGGGTCTCTGATTGTAGCAGTTATTCTGATTGCTTCTCTTAAATTTCGTCAGGTGGTAGACTTCTCTCTCACCGGCATCGGTACGCACGATGATCTCATTGGAGGAGCAGCGCTCCACCACACCGTCGTTCTTTGCGATGACGCAGACGCCGGAGTCCACCGCAGCCTTGTACTCAATACCGGTACCTACCACGGGAGCCTCTGTCGTCAGAAGCGGCACAGCCTGACGCTGCATGTTGGAACCCATCAGAGCACGGTTGGCATCGTCGTTCTCCAGGAAAGGAATCATGGCCGTAGCCACAGAGAACACCATCTTGGGGGATACGTCCATCAGGTCAATCTTGCTCTTCTGGAATTCGGATGTCTCCTCACGGAAACGTCCGGATACATTGTTGCGGACAAAATGTCCCTCGGCGTCCAGAGCTTCGTTAGCCTGAGCCACCACATAATTGTCCTCTTCATCGGCCGTCAGATAAATCACTTCATCGGTAACGACAGGATTCTTCGGATCGGTTTTATCCACCACCCGGTAAGGAGCCTCCACGAAACCGTACTCATTGACTCTGGCGTAGCAGGCCAGGGAGTTGATCAGACCGATGTTGGGACCTTCGGGGGTCTCAATCGGGCACATACGGCCGTAATGGGAATAGTGTACGTCGCGAACCTCGAATCCGGCGCGGTCACGGGACAGACCGCCGGGACCCAGGGCGGACAAACGCCTCTTATGGGTCAGCTCGGACAGAGGGTTATTCTGGTCCATGAACTGGGACAGCTGGGAGCTTCCAAAGAACTCCTTCACCGCAGCGGTCACGGGCTTGATATTGATCAGCGACTGAGGGGAAATGCCCTCGATATCCTGCGTCGTCATCCGCTCGCGCACCACTCTCTCCATACGGGACAGACCAATGCGGTACTGATTCTGCAAAAGCTCTCCCACCGCACGGATACGGCGGTTGCCCAGATGGTCGATATCATCGGAATTGCCGATGCCCTCTTCCAGATGCATATTATAGTTGATGGAGGCCAGAATATCCTCCTTCGTGATATGCTTGGGGATGAGCTCGCTCATATTGCGGCGAACTGCTTCTTTGATCTCTTCCTCGGTACTGTTCTCTTCCAGGATCTTCTTCAGCACCGGATAATATACCAGCTCTCTGACGCCGGCCTCCTCAGGATCGAAGGAAACGTAGGCTGCCATGTCCACCATCATATTGGAAAGGACCTTTACATTGCGGGTCTCTCCCTGGATCATCACATAGGGCACGGCGGCGTTCTGAATATCTGCGGCCATGGCCTGGGTCAGCACAGTGCCGGCTTCCGCCAGGACCTCGCCGGTCTCGGTATTTATCACGTCCTCCGCCAGAACCTTGTTTTTCAGGCGGTACTTAAAGGCCAGCTTTTTATTGAATTTATAACGGCCCACCTTGGCCAGATCGTATCTTCTGGGATCGAAGAACATGCTGTTTAACAGGCTCTCTGCGCTGTCAACAGAAAGCGGCTCGCCGGGACGAATCTTTTTATACAGCTCCAGCAGGCCGTCCTGGTAATTCTCCGCCGGGTCCTTGGCCAGGCTCGCCTCAATCTTGGGCTCGTCGCCGAAGATCTCACGAATCTGCGCATTGGTACCAAAGCCGAGGGCACGAATCAGCACAGTCACCGGCACCTTACGAGTACGATCCACACGAACAAAGAACACGTCATTGGAATCCGTCTCATACTCCAGCCATGCGCCGCGGTTCGGAATCACGGTGCAGGAATAGAGCTTCTTTCCTAATTTATCATGGGTGATTCCATAATAAATACCAGGGGAACGTACCAGCTGACTAACAATAACACGCTCGGCTCCGTTGATCACGAAGGAACCCGTATCCGTCATCAGAGGCAGATCGCCCATAAAAATCTCATGTTCATTGATTTCGTCTGTCTCTTTATTGATTAGTCTCACGCGTACCTTCAAAGGAGCGGCGTAGGTGGCATCTCTCTCCTTGCATTCATCGATGGTATACTTTACATCATCCTTGCATAATGTAAAATCGATAAATTCCAAGCTCAAATGACCGCCGAAATCCGCGATGGGGGAGATATCACCGAAAACCTCCTTAAGCCCTTCGTCTAAAAACCATTGATAGGAGTTTTTCTGGATCTCGATCAAATTGGGCATTTCGAGGACTTCTTTTCGTCTCGAAAAGCTCATTCTCACGCTCTTGCCCGCGCGCACCGGACGGATTTTGCTTTTTTCCATTGACGTTTCACCCCTGTTTTCTATATTCAATCTGTGTGGCATATTCCTGCCATGGCATACCACACCACAATAGTGTACTCTTCATAATATCACGCTGTTTTCAACCTGTCAATAAGAATATGTACAAAAAATTCCAGAATAATTCCTCAAAAAAAGACAAGGCTTCGTATTTATCCAGCCTTGTCTCCAATCGGCAAGGAGGCAGATTAACTGCCTCCTCTTGATTTTTTAGTAATTTGGACAGTTAATCACCGCTGCTGCGCTGCTGCTAACCCAGCTGCCCGTCCATTAGAAATAGCATCCGGCACTGCGTTTCCACCTACCCGGTTAGAACCATGGAAGCCGCCAGTTACCTCACCTGCCGCATATAAACCCGGTATTACATTTCCTTCGGTATCCATTACCCTTGTCTCTGCATCTACCTGTACGCCTCCCATAGTATGATGCACCGCAGGAGAGCGGAAGCTGGCATAAAAAGGGGCCTCCAGAACGGCAGCCGTATCTGTAAATGCCACACGGCCAAAATCCGTATCCTCACCCGATGCAACAATTTCATTCCATCGTTCCACACTTGCTGTAAAGACTTCCGGATCCAGTTCCAGCTGTTCGGCCAACTCTCCCAATGTATCCGCCTCAAACACTTTGCCCTGAGCAATCAAGTCTTCCACCTTCTGGCCATAAGAATTCAAACCATTCTCATCAATTCCTGCCCCATTTACATCGGCTATTACATAAAATTGCCCATCCGTCTGCTCCAGTGCCGCCGCCGTAAGCACATCCCGGCGGGCCGACTCATCCACAAATCGAACCCCTTCTTTATTGATGTAGAGAGTGCCCCCTACGCCTCCGCTGGTACTTCCATTATAAGCATCGCTGCTGGGGAAGCATTGAATCTGATCCATATCCACCAGATTGGCTCCTATAGCCTCAGCCATCACAATTCCATCTCCCGTCATTGCAGCGCTATTGCTGTTCTTCAAGGTAGGAAGCAGCTCCGGCTTATATTTCATGCACATCTCCATATTGGCTGCAAAACCTCCAGTAGCCAGCACTACTCCCGATTCTGCCCGTATGGTATATTCCGTTCCATCAGCTCCCGTCGCTTTCGCGCCGACTATTCTGCCATCCTCCACCAGAAGCTCCTGCGCCCTAGTTTCCATCAGAAACTCAACGGGAAGTTCATTTTCTTCAATCGTCCTTGTAAACGCGGCAAAATATCCCTGTCCGCTCTTAGCCCCCTCCACATAATGTGCACGGGGCCACAAGCCGCCAACCATCGTTCCCAGCTCATCCTGCCAGACAATCCCGCAATAATCTTCCAGCCACTGCACTCCGTCGGCCGCTCTCTGACAAAAAGTCAGAATTAATTCGGGATCTCCCAAATAATCCCCCGCATCATAAGTTTGCAGTGCATGCAGCTCTACCGAATCAAACAACGTTTCACTTGCACTGGCACGATATTCGTCCAGCTGTTTGCGGACCGTCTCTATCAGCTCTTCATGCTCTTCATTGACGGGCTCTTTATCCAATAATTCATCCACGGTCTGCAGCTGTTGTTCGGAAATCTGCATATTCAGATCCCTTGCAGCATCATAAGCATTATATCCGCCTCCCGAAAGGATTGTATTGCCACCCAGAGCGGCAGTTTTCTCTACTACCAAAACTTCGCTGCCCTCAGCTGCCGCACTGATAGCTGCCGATACGCCAGCTCCGCCCCCGCCTAAAATCAGCACGTCTGTAGTAAGCTCTATCTGCTGGGCCGGCACTTCCTCCTGCTCAGACGCCTGCTTTAATGCTTCCACATCTCCGCCAGCCTGTTCCACGCACTGTTCAACCGCTTCCAGAATCGCCAGTGAAGTATTAGTCGCTCCTGTTACAGTATCAACCGCCAAAGTTTGCCCTTCCACAATCTCCTTGGGAATCCTTTCAATAGGGGTGTCGCTGATTCCCTGCGTTTCGTTGTGAGAAACTACCGTGACAGAAATAATCTCCTGACTTCCAAATGTCACCTCAACAGTCACATCGCTATTATTTCCCATGGCTGAGCCTTGATAAGTACCCTCCTGGTACAAAATCTCCCCGCCATCCGTGGGTGCCGCCGTCTCCGCAGTATTGCTCTGCTCTGTGCTCTCTGTTACTGTCGGCTGCCCGCACGCTGATAAAACAAACAGCATCGCAGCCACTGTAAGACAAAATATTCCTTTTATCCTTCCCATTTTTTCCTCCTGGATAATTTTGGTGTCCAAACAAACCGTTCAGCTCGATTTAGTAATAAGAATGATCATTCTGTCTACACTTTAACATATCCAGTAGCTGCACATGCAAGCGTTTTTATTCAATCCTATGCAACAGGAATCCATAACTCCAAATATCCTTTTTTCTTTTCTTCAAAAGTGACGACTACCTGTTCACAGCGAATATCGCCAGTCAGCTCCAGCTTATTTTCCTTCATGTAGTCCATCACCGGTCCCAGCACACCTGAAAAATCCTCCGAATTCCGATCACAAATCACTATAGTGTGCAGGCTTCTGCAAGATGGCAGACAGGCAACTCCTTCCTCCTGCACCAGGCCCTTTTCCTCCGCCTTCTCGGCTCGTATACTAAGTCCCCACTCATGAGATTTGCCCTCACCATTTTTCCAATAGTCCCCGAAAAAGAGAGGCGAAATCACCACATCCGGAACCGCAGCCAGCCAGCAATTTACGCACTGCCACGCCTGCTTGGAAACAGGGATTCGTTCCAGCAAAGCTTCCGTCACTCGCAGCATTTCCGGCGCTGTTGTAATTTCATACTTTCCCAGCAATCCAGGGATATTTTCCATCCTTTTTCTCATTTCCCGAATCTTTTGCGCCATTTGCTCATATCTGAGCGCCAGCTCATCTAATTCTCGCTCTTTATCCTTTAATGCCTCATCAATACTGTTCAAATCACTGCATGTAAACTGCTCTGCCACATCCTGCAACGAAAAGCAAACGGATTGATATTTTTTTATGGCAGCCATCCGTACAATCATCCCATAAGAATATTCCCTGTGACCTGCCGCATTGCGCTCAGAATGCAGAAGCTTTTTCTCCTCATAGAATCGGATTGCATTTCGCGTCATACCACTGATCTTTGCCAAGTCATTTACCCGAAGCTTTTTTTCAGACATACAATGTCCCCCCTTAAATTTTATTGTAAAGAAATATTTTCAGTATATCGCTTCGACATTTTTTTGTCCATGAAAATCCATTTCTCTCATCTGCCACAGGTCTCTCACATGTTTCAATAAACATATTCCGATTTAAACTACGCACAAAACAAGTTGCATGTTTCAAAAATGAATGCTATAATCGTCAACATGAGGCAGTTTCCGAACACCCCTGCGGGCTGCCGACTTATGCAGAAGGAGGAATATGCCATGCCATGGTGGGCATACTTAATAATCGGCATTATTGTCGTTTTAGTCATCGCCGTCGTCGTCTTATACTTTGTCGGGAGCAAGCTGCAGCGCCGGCAGGTGGAACAGGAAGAGATGATGGAGCAGATGGCACAGACAGTGTCTATGCTGATTATTGACAAAAAAATTATGCGTCTGAAGGAGTCCGGCCTGCCCGCTCAAGTATTGGCGCAAACACCAAAATACGCCAGAAGAGCCAAAGTACCTGTGGTAAAAGCCAAAGTAGGCAACCGCATCATGGTGATGCTTGCGGATAACAAAGCCTACGAGGTCCTTCCGGTAAAGACTGAGGCCAAGGTAGTGGTCAGCGGCATCTATATCCGCGAGGTCAAGAGTGTCCGCGGTCAGACCATCAAGGCTCCCGAGAAGAAAAAGGGATTCTTCTCCCGCTTCAAAAAAGACAAAAAGGATAAGAAAGCGGAAAACAAATCCACCAAATAAGCTTTTATGCATCTGCACCGCAGGCTGTTTTTTCAGCTCTGCGGTGTTTTTTACGGTTTCTCGTTTTTATTGCCTCTCGCCTTGATCTCTTTTCATTTTTATCTTTTATCATCTACCGCTTGTTGCTTGTCTCTTATCACCCGTACCCATACCAGCAGATAATACTCCGGCAGCTGCAAAACGCCGCCGGCTGATCTTTCTGGCCGGCGGCGTTTCTTTCTGTCCAAATCTTATGTTTTCCTGTTTGTATCTTACTATCTTACTGTATATTTCTTACCCTGCCTCAGAGCAGGTCCTCCTCCAGGCTCCGGACGATTTTTTCCACTGTCCCCTCCTCGAAGGGATTGCTCAAGTGCGCAAGCTTTAATAGCGCAAAATAGCCGAGGCTTCCTCCGGCCTGGCACAGCCGGTAGTAGTCCTCCCAGGCTTCCTTTCGGTCCTTCTTCATACGGCCGTAGAACTCAAAGGCTCCCATCTGAGCCAGAGCATATTCGATGTAATAAAAAGGATAGAGGAAAATATGCTGCTTCTGCATCCAGAAGCCTCCCTCCTCCAGGAAAGGATGGCCGTCGTAATCCCTCCAGGGCAGGTAGGTTTTCTCCAGCTCATGCCAGACCTGCCGCCTCTCGGCCGCAGTCATATCCGGCTGTGCATAGACTCTGTGCTGGAATTCATCCACGCTGACCATATAGGGGATGACCTCCAGAGCGTCCATCAGGTGAGCGTACCGATAGCGGTCCGCCTGCTCTCCAAAGAACAGCTCCATGTAGGGATAGGCGAAATGCTCCATGGTCATGGAGTGAATCTCCGCCACCTCCGCTCCCGGAGTTGTAAACTCCGGCAGGGCCACCAGACGGGAAGCCGTATATGCCTCAAAGGCGTGCCCGGCCTCATGGGTCAGCACGTCCACATCGGCGCTGGTTCCGTTAAAGTTGGAAAAGATAAAAGGCGCCTTGTAAGCCTGCAAAAAAGAGCAGTAGCCGCCGGGTCTCTTGCCCGGTCTGGTGGGAAGGTCAAAGAGCTCATGTTCCATCATGAAATCAAAAAACTCTCCTGTTTCCTCCGACAGTTCATGATACATCCGGGCTGCCTTTTTCACCAGTTCCTGCTGATCTCCCTGCGGCACGGCATTGCCCTCCGGAAAGATCAGACTCTCATCATAGTAGCGCAGGCGGTCCACTCCCAGCCTCTCGGCCTGTTTCTCACGAAGGCGGGCACAGAAAGGCACCACATATTCCTTCACCTGTCTGCGGAAGCTCTCCGCATCGGCGGCATTGTAATCGTAGCGCCCCCTGTTCAGGTAGGCGTACTCCGTGTAACTGTCAAAACCCAGCTTGCGCGCCATCCCTGCGCGCAGCTTCACCATGCGGCTGTAAATCTCGTCCAGCTGTCCGGAGGTCTCCTGGTACAAATCGCCCCAGGCAAACATGGCCTCCTTCCTCTCCTGACGGTCCGTGCTCTGCATGGCTCCCAGAAGACCATAGAAATTACAGGTCTTACCGCGAAAAACCGTCGATGCCGTGGAGGACACACGGGAATATTCCTGGCACAGACCAGCCTCCTCCACCATATCTTCCACAACGCTTTCATCCGACAGCTTCTGACGGACCTCCATATCCCGGATAAGTACCGGTCCGAACTCCGCCTCCAGCTCCTCCCGATAAGGAGAGTCCAGGATTACTCTCTCCGCCTTCTTATTTAAGAGGGTGATCCGGGGAAGCTCCCGGTGAAAATACTTCATCTCCTCCGCATAGAAGGGATCTCGTGTATCCGCCGTATTGCGGATATGGGCCACGGTCCGCATTGTGGACCAGTTTGCATCCTTTGCCCTGCGCTCCAGAAACAGACGGCGCAGTTCGGCATAGGAGGCCGCCTTTCCCAGCGCCTCGATATACTCCCGCAGCTCTGCCTGGACCGCTTCCAGATCGGGCCGCTCATAGACAAGCTCTGAAAACTTTTCCAACTTTTTCTCCTTATCTGCTGATCAAATCTGCTTATCGAATCCGCTTATTGCACCGGTTTATCGAATCTCCACGGTGAATCCGCCCTCAAAGGTCTCGCCGGGATTCAATGTATTGCCCCAGGCTCTCTCGCTCCACTCGCCGTCAAAATCCGCTCCGTCGCACCGTCCATACCAGGGTTCGATGCACACAAAGGGCGCCTCACGGCCAGGACAGGACCAGACGCCAAAGAGAGGAGCGTCAAAGCTTACCGTCACATAATCGGTCCCATCGGGAGCCACCAGAGATACGCGATGGGCCTGTCCGCCCTCCAGAATCAGCGCGTCGTCGTCAAAGAGATGGCTGTCTATGGGCAGTATTCCCTCCGTCAGCTCAATTTTCTTTACCGCATCGCCCAGAAGTCCTCCCTCACCGATGACGCCGGAGGTCAGAGGACCCTCCGCGTCAAAACGCAGGCTGTAATCCGACTGGCGCTCTCCAGGCGTCCGGGGACATACAAATGCCGGATGGCCGCCCAGGGAAAAATGCAGAGGACGGGAGGCGGGATTATGTACCCGCCATATATTCTCCACACAGCCCTCGCCCAGCCGGTATCCCACCTCCAGTACGAACTCATAGGGATATACCGTCAGACTGGCCATGTTCTCCGTCAGCTGAAACCAGCATTCCGTATCCGTAGCAGAAACCTGGGCAAACTCCATATCCCGGGCAAAACCATGCTGATTCATGGGATAAGTGCGGTCGCCGATGCGGTACTGCTTGTTTTTCAGACTTCCGACCAGAGGAAAGAGAATCGGAGCATGGCGCTTCCAGTAGAGAGGATCGCCGCTCCACAGATACTCCCGGCCCTCCGCATTTTTCAGAGATATCATTTCCGCTCCGCGGGAATCCACAGTAAGAGACAGAGTCTCGTTTTTTAAGACTGTCAAAGCCATCCCGTCAGCCCTCCGCCTCAGTTGCGGCCTCGGTTTCAGCCTCCGTAGCAGCCTCGGTAGTCACCGGAACCTTCACAGCGTTGTCATAGCAGAACTGAACAACCTTATTAAACAGAGCGTCGGAATTGCACTGCTGCTCTACCACATCCACGCCATAGGCATTGACAAAGCTGGTCATGTCCGTATAGCCATAGGCATCCATATACTGCTGCACTACAGCCAGATACTCTTCCTCCGACACCGTAATGCCCTCACACTCGGCAATGTAATTGCGCACCATTTCGGATTTCACCTGATTCTCCGCCTGCTCCGTTACCATAACGTTGAAGTCCTCCATGGTAGAACCGAACAGAACTTCCACGAAATCCTCCAGCTCATAGCCGTAGGCTGCCGCCTGAGCCGTAACATTGGCCAGGATGTCTTCCGTGTAGGCTTCCACATAGCCCTCCGGATAGCCGCTGAAGGCGGCGCTGCTGACGATGGTGTTCCACAGGGTATTCATCGCCTGGTTCTCCATATAGGCGGTCTTCTGCTGCGTCAGCTCCTCCATGTACACGGTTTCAAACTCCTCCACCGTGCCGCAGGTATAATCCTCCAGGCCTTTGACAAAATCGTCCGTCAGCTCCGGCACGATTTCCTCGCCCTCTATATAATTGATATAAATCGCAAACTGGGCCGTCTTGCCGCTCAGCTCCGCATTGCTGTAGTCATCGGGGAAATAAGCCTCAATGGTGAATTCCTCCCCGCAGGGCTTGCCGATCAGGCCCTCCTCGAAGCCGTCGATCCATCCGCCGTTGCCAAGAGTGGCAGTCTGGCCGGTAGCCGTGCCGCCTTCAAAGATCTCTCCATCGATACTGCCGCTGTAGTCAAAGTTGATGGTGTCGCCTTCCTCCGTCACCCGGTCCGTAATCTGCTCCGTAGTGGCGTGCTCCTCCAGAAGCATGTTGATGGCCGTGTCAAACTCCTCGTCGGTGACCGTGCCGTCCTGAACCTCCACCTCTACGCCGGTATAGGTATCAAGAGTCACATAATCCGAAGCAACATAATCCGGCAGCTGCGCTACCTGGCTTCCTCCCGCCTCGGTTGTTCCTTCCGTCTCCTGGGCAGTGCCCGTCTCCGCTGCGTCAGTCGCGGCGTCCGTCTCTCCGCTCTGCGCATTGCAGGCAGTCATCGATAAAAGCAAGCTCATCGCCAAAGCGATTCCCAACCATTTACGTTTCATTTTTTCTCTCCTCACTTCATTTGCTTGTACAGGGGCGTACCCCTCTTTTATATCACATCCGGGTCGGGAAAGAAAGTCCCATTTTCCCTTTTTAGCCCTCTTAAAAAAATCTGTCACATTTTCTTCACATATTTTTCAGCATTTGGCAGGTGAAATTCTCGTTAATATATTGTAAAATAAATTGATTTTATCAAGTTTGGGTATTGGCCGGGTTTATTTTCCGGCAGTCCCATCTGTGTACCATGCGAGGAGTGAGTATTTAAAATGAAAGAAACCGTTCGGCAAAAGGCCAGCCGGATTTTATTTGGGCCCTTTGGCAAAAAGCTCTCCCTGGCCTTCTTCATTGTATGTCCCATTGTATCCTTCTATCTGCTGGAGCTTTTTATCCACAATCCCTTTGCCGATATTCATTTCGGCCTGCAGCTTTTCAGCTGGCTTTTGTATCTTTTGTTTTACGGTATCTGTTTTTTCCTGACAGGACATTTAAGCGGGGCCTGCGCCCTCGCCACTTTTCTTGTCATGGCTGTCGGCCTGCTCAATTACTTTGTCCTGGCCTTTCGCGGGTCGCCCATCCTTCCCTGGGATATTTATTCCATCGGAACGGCGGTGAGCGTGGCCGACAATCAGAGCTTTACGCTGACGCCCCGCGCCCTGATTATCTGCGTCTGTTTTCTGCTTCTTATCCTGCTCTCTCTGCGCTGCCGCCTGCGGCTGCCCTTTGGCAGGACCAGATTTGTCGCCGCTGCGGCCGGCGTTTTTTCCATGGCCGCCCTAATTCTGTATCTGCAAACAGACAATGCCAAAAATACCCTCGGCATTTACCGCGAGGCCTTCACCCAGGGCTATGCCTATAATCAGAACGGCTTCGTCGTCAGCTACCTGATGAACACCCGTTATCTGACCATCGATAAGCCGAAGGGCTACAACGATGAAGAGCTGGCCGATGAAATCACCGACCTTCTCTCTGAGGACGCCATTCCGGTATCGGGAGACAGCTCCGGAGACGGCAGCGGCGGCAGCGCCGCAGACTCCGCCGCAAAGGGAGAGACCGACGGCGGGGAGAACTCCCTGCCCAATATCATCGTCATCATGAACGAGGCCTTTTCCGATTTGTCGGTGGTAAACGATTTCGACACCAACAAAGAATACATGCCCTTCTTCAACTCTCTGACGGAAGATGCCGTCTGCGGTACAGCCTATGTATCCATTATCGGCGGCAACACCTCCAACTCCGAGTTTGAATTTCTTACCGGCGACACCATGGCCTTCCTGCCGGTAGGGTCCACGCCCTATCAGCAGTACATTGATTCCGATCTCCCCTCTTTTGTGGACATCCTCAATGAACAGGGCTATCACAGCATCGCCATGCATCCCTACTATGCCTCCGGCTGGGACCGGAAGCTGGTCTACGACGCTCTGGGCTTTGACGAATCCTATTTCATCGATGATTTTGCCGGGGCCGAGCGGCTGCGCACCTATGTCAGCGACTGGGGCATGTATGAAAAGGTCATCGACCTCTTTGAGAATAAAGAGAACGACGAGCCCCTGTTTCTCTTCGGCGTCACCATGCAGAACCACAGCGGCTACAGCAAGGATTACAGCAATTTCAACGTGGATGTCCACGTAACAAGCGGAGATGGAGACTATCACAACGCAGACAGCTATCTGTCCCTGATCGCCCAGTCCGACCGGGCCTACGAGCGGCTGATCCAGTATTTCTCCCAGACAGAGGAGGACACCATCATCGTTATGTTCGGCGACCATCAGCCCACCAATCTGGAGACCGGCTTTTTCAACGATGTGCTGGGGATCGATCCTTCCAATCTGAGCCTGGAGGAGACCATGCTCCGCTATCAGACCCCTTTCAAAATCTGGGCCAACTTTGATATCGAAGAGAAACAGGACGTGGAGCTGTCCGTCAATTACCTGGGTACATACCTGATGGAGCTGGCCGGCCTGTCCACCTCGGAGTATCAGAAGTTTTTAAGCTCCATGGCCGAGGTCATGCCCGCCATCACCGCCAATTACATTATCGACAGCAACGGAAACCTGTATGCCTACAGCGTAGATTCCGATGGTTCCGATCTGCCCGAGAGCTGCCGCTCCTATCTGTCTCTCTACCAGCAGCTCCAGTACAACCATCTCTTTGATAACGGGAACCGGCAGGACAGCCTGTTTTTAATCGGAGGAGAGGACTCTCTGTCCGATCTGCGGGGCGAAAGCGGGGAGTAATCTCCCCGCAGCCTCTTTCGGATTTTCCTCCTGTCATGCAGCCGTTTTGGTCCCGCTAAAATCCAGCAAAAATAAGCAAATTACTCTTGTAATATTTTCACAAACGTGCTATAGTACAAGTGTTCACAGAAGTAAGTAATTCACATGTTATTAGAGATTTCAAGATCGCCGCATTCTGTATTACCCTTCGCTTCTTGTTATCTGTAATAACATGTGATTTTTTACTGTGGAACGCAAATTTTTATGGAGGTACCGATCATGAACAAAGGTACAGTTAAGTGGTTCAATGCTGAGAAAGGCTATGGCTTCATCACCGGCGAGGATGGCGAGGATGTGTTCGTACATTTTTCCGCTATTCAGGGCGAGGGCTTTAAGACTCTGGACGAGGGTCAGTCCGTAACCTACGACATCGTTGAGGGCGCCCGCGGCAAGCAGGCCGGCAATGTCGTAAAGTGCTAAGAACTCACTAAAAAGACCGCCGCAGGGATTTATCCGATCCCTGCAGCGGTCTTTTTTTCTGCAAAAAAAGCCGCTGCGCAGTCCGCACAGCGACCTTTCTTTGCTCTTTTAAGCTCTTTAAGCTTTCATCACAGCTTGATGTTCTTCAAAAGATCTCCCAGGTTGGTGGAAGCTCTGCCCTCTTCCTTGTAATTGAAGACAGGCTCTCTCTCCGGCACTTCCTCCTTGGTGAGCAGCGCCTTCATGCTCAGGCTGATCTTGCCCTTCTCCGTGCCGATGATCTTGGCCTTGACCTCATCGCCCACCTTGACCACGTCTTCGGGCGTCTTCACCCGCTTATCGCTCATCTGAGAGATGTGCACCAGACCGGAGATGCCTCCGCCCAGGCTCACGAATACGCCGTAAGGCATAATGGACTCAACCTTGCCCTCAACCACGGCGCCTACCTTGAACTGATCCATCAGAGCCTTCTTCTCCTCGGCTCTCTTCTTCTGAGCCAGCTCGCGGCCCGACAGCACCAGACGCTTCTCCGCCTTGTCAGCCGTGATAACCTGTACCTCGATCTCCTTGCCGAGATAGTCCTCCAGGTTCTCCACATAGCCGGCAGACAGCTTGGATGCAGGGATAAATCCGCGGATACCCTCTACATAGGCAACCACGCCGCCCTTTACAACGCCGTCTACCTTGACGGTGATAGGCTCTCCGCTCTCCATCCATGTCTGGCAGTTATCCCAGGCAAGATCCAGATCCGGTTTCTCTCCAGTTTTCTTCATCTCTTCGCTCATATAGATTTACCTCTCAGTCCGTTATTTCCATTTATATCCTGAACCCGACACTTTTCCCTCGGGAACATCGGCACAGATATAATGACTGAGACTATTATACCATCCTCATTCGTCTTATGCAATCAGCTAAATTTTTTTCTTTCGCCCAATAATACGGGAATCGGAAGGTTTTCCCTTCCTTGCGTCCGGTCCGTCACCCCATCGGCATGGTGGCCACATAGGAGTACATCAGAATGAAATGGCAGGCGCTTCCGGCCATTACAAAAAGATGGAAAATCTCATGAGAGCCAAAGTTCTTATGCTTTGCATTAAACAGAGGCACCTTCAGCGCATAAATAATCCCGCCTGCCGTATAAATCAGTCCGCCTGCCAGCAGCCAGCCAAAGGCCGCCGGGCTTAAAGCGTTGAGAATCTGCGTAAAGGCCAGGACGCAGACCCAGCCCATGCCGATATATAACACCGATGAAAACCATTTGGGGCAGTTAATCCAGCATGCCTTCAGGATAATGCCCGCTATGGCAATCCCCCAGACAATGGCAAGCAGGGTATAGCCCAGCCTGCCCCCGATGGCAATCACGCACATCGGCGTGTAAGTGCCTGCAATCAGCACAAAGATCATCATATGGTCAATCTTGCGCAGAATGCGGTTCACCCTGGGCGAAATATCAAAGGTGTGATAAATGGTGCTGGCCGCATACAGCAAAATCATACTGACAATAAAAATCGCCAGACAGATCAGATGAATCCGATCCGGTTCAGAGGCCGCCTTCATCAAAAGCGGCACAGCCGCAAACACAGCCATCAGCCATCCGATAAAATGGGTGATGGCGCTGCCCGGGTCCTTAGGTCTTGCAATTCTTTTCATAGAGACAACACTTCCTTTTCATGTCAAAAAGCTTAAATACATACGAACTTCGTCATATAGTTTTAAAAACTACTTATGGATATATTATACCCGACATGTGGAAATGTCAATGTCAAAACACGAATTAAATTCTTTCTTCCATAAATTTTTCAGGAAGATATATCAATAAATCTTGTGGAGAATTATAAGAAAAAATTACTCCTCCTGTTCCTCCCGGATCTTCATGGCCACTCCTGCATAGAGGATATCCACAATCCCCAGCTGCGCGCTGCGCTCATAGGTATGATCTCCCGGCATCATCTGCTCCGAGCAGGCAGATACCAGGCTGATCTTTGAGGTTTTGGCCAGACGGGAATTGCGGTTGCCGGATATGCTGATGGTAGTAGCTCCCTTGGAGCCCGCCCTCTCCAGAGCATCGCACACCGCCTCCGTCTCTCCCGACAGAGAAATCCCCAGGACCACATCTTCCGGCCCGAAGCGCTCCGCCAGAAGATAATGCTGATTGATATCGGAGCAGACGTTGACCCGGATACCGATTTTGCGGAAATTGTGCTGGGCGCACCGCCCCACGGCAGCCGAACCTCCAATGCCAAAGATATCGATATATTTGGCATGATACATGGCGTCAATAGCCGCCTTCAGCTGATCATCCTCCAGCACGTCCATCGTATCCTGAAGCGCTTCCATACAGGCGCAGATCACCTTTTCCTTTAAATCCGCCGGCTGGTCCTGGACGGTGACAGAACGATCCTGCCTTCCCGCGCCGCCTTCCTCCTGACGCTCCTGCGCAATGGCTATTTTCAGCTCCTTGAGTCCTTTATAGCCCAGCGTACGGCACAGACGCACCACTGTCGCATCGCTGACCCCGCTCCTTCTTGCAATATCCGAGATTCCCATTCCCAGCACCGCCTGGCTGTCCGCCACGATGCAGGATGCCACCTTTCTCTCCGATATACTCAGCTTATCCATCTCCGCCCGCAGTCGGATCTCCCAGGAAGGCGTCTTGGTAATGCGAAACTGACCTGCCATCTTATCTCCCCTTTCGTATTGATTATCGTACTGATTATCGCATTGGTTATCGCATTGTTTGTCTTTTTATAAACATATCATAGGAAAAGAAATTTTTATCTCCTCCATTATAACACGGATGCCCATTTTTAGGAAGCTGCAACTTTTTGCCGTTTTACTTGTATATCGCCGCCAAAAAGGTTATGATAAATGTTGGTTTTCTTTCAAAGAGCCGATATTTCGAGGTAATAAAATGAACGACAAACTTACTGCAAAAAACAGCCTGTTCCAACGGCAGACGCCTGCGGAAAACCTGATGATTACCGCCGCTTTCCTGCTTCTCACCACAGGAATCGCTTTTGTCTACTGGTTCGCCGCAGACAGCTCGGACAACATTCCTCTCTTTTATGTGGCGGCCCTGGTTTTGGTGGCCCGTTTTACCACCGGCTATATTCCAGGAATCCTTGCCGCCCTGGTGGGGGTTGTCTGCGTAAATTTTTTCTTCACCTATCCCACCTTTTCGCTGAACTTTGCCATAACCGGCTATCCGCTGACCTTCCTCGCCATGCTCCTGATCTCCCTGACCACCAGCGCGGCGGCCACTCATTTAAAGGAGCAGGCCAAGGCTCTGGCCGAGCATGAAAAGCTTCTGGCCGAGGCGGAGAAAGAAAAGATGAAGGCAAACCTTCTGCGGGCCATCTCCCATGACCTGCGCACGCCTCTGACCGGCATCATTGGATGCAGTACTTCTTATCTGGAAAACAAGGATCAGCTGCCGGAAGAGGAAAAGACCGAGCTGGTGCGCCACATCGGAGAAGACGCCCGCTGGCTCCTGCACATGGTCGAAAATCTTCTTTCCGTCACCCGCATACAAAACGACACCTCCACGGTAAACGGCACTCCGGAATTGGTGGAGGAGGTGGTCTCCGAGGCTGTTACCCGCTTTCGCAAGCGCTATCCGCAGGCGCAGTTAAAGGTGAGCATACCGGATGAACCGGTGATGGTGTCCATGGACCCGATCCTTATCGAGCAGGTCATTATCAATCTGCTGGAAAACGCTGCGCTCCACGGAGACGGCCCTGCTCCGGTCACCCTGACCGTAACCTGCGGCGGCGACGGCGTGATTTTCGCCGTGCGGGATTACGGGCGCGGCATACCGGCGGACCGTCTGTCCACCATCTTTGACGCCGCCTCCTCCGCCCCCGGCGCATTGGCAGACGGTCACAAGGGCATGGGCATCGGACTGTCTATCTGCAAAACCATTATACTGGCCCATCGCGGCACCATATACGCCTGCAACAAAGATCCCGGCGCTGAATTTTCTTTCCGGCTTCCAAGAGAGGAGAATAAAGATGAACCAAAAGCTTAATGTACTGATTATTGAAGATGAAAAAAATATCTGCGACTTTATCTCCGCCAGCCTGTCAGCCCAGGGCTGCCGTCTGATTACGGCCCAGACCGGCGCATCCGGTCTGTCCTTGGCAGCCTCCCAGTGTCCCGATATTATTCTGCTGGACCTGGGCCTTCCCGATATGGACGGCCTGGAAATCATAAAAAAAGTGCGGTCCTGGTCTGCCGTTCCTATTATCGTGATTTCAGCCCGGACGCAGGAGAGCGACAAGGTAACGGCCCTGGATCTGGGCGCCGACGACTATATCACCAAACCCTTCGGCACCTCGGAGCTTTTGGCCCGCATCCGCACCGCCATGCGCCACAGCAGCCGTATGAGCGCTCCGGGGTCCTCGCCGCAGGTCTACCGCTGCCGCGATCTGATTATAGATATTGACCGGCGCCGGATTACCCTCAAGGGTCAGGACGTCCATCTGACGCAGATCGAATTCAAAATAGTTGTCTTTTTGGCGGAAAACAACGGACGGGTCGTAACCTACGACGCCATTATGGCCCATGTCTGGGGCCCCTATGCCGACTCCGACAACAACCGCATCCTGCGGGTCAACATGGCCAACATCCGCCGCAAGCTGGAGGAAAATCCCGCCGAACCCAAATACATCTTCACCGAAATCGGCATAGGCTACCGGATGGCCGAGGCGGAATAGAAAACGCACATCCAAAAAGAGAGCTGCAGACCGGCGCGCACCGCCAGACTGCAGCTCTCTTTTTGGGCTATATCAGTCCATTATTTTTATTTGCCTGCGATATACTCCACGGCCTTGGCGCCTACCAGACGTCCTGAGGTGAAGGCCCAGCCCAGAGCCGCTCCGCCATAGGTCACATAGGGTTTTTTATCCGAATAGAGCACGCCGCCGCTCTCATTGCCTACGGCGTACAGACCGCCGATCGGCGTCTCTCCATCGTCCTTCAGTACATTAAAGTTAATGTCCACATCCAGGCCGCCCACCGTGCTGAAGGTGGCGGAATATCCCTTAATCGCATAGTAAGGTCCGTCGCCCAGCGGCAGAAGCTTGGAGGCATCCTTGCCGAATTCCTCATCCACACCGCTCTCGCAGTAGCCCTCGTAGGCTGCAAGGGTCTCCGTCAGATTCTCAGCAGGTACTCCCATCTGCTGCGCCAGCTCTTCAATGGTATCCGCCTTGATCAGATAACCCATCTCATCGATGGTATCCAGAATATCATAGAGCTCGGGAATCGGCGTATTGCCGATCACGCCGCCCTGGCTGCCCTGAGCATTGGTGGACAGACTCTGGCTGAAGCCGTTCTCGGCCACATTGTCCAAAAGATCCTGAGACCATACAGCCCAGTAGGTAGGTCCGGCAATCCACCAGGAGAACAGCTGTCCTTCCTTCACAAAGCGCTCGCCGTGAATATCCACCCAGGGAATATCGCTGCACAGAACCAGAGCAGTGGGCACATCGTTCAGGGACCAGGTATTCTCCCAGCCATACCAGAGATGATATCCCTCTCCCTCCCGCACATTGACGGGATAATCGTGCAGAACAATATTGGAGGTGGCAAAATGGACCATGGGCACCATATCGATATTATAAGTGCCTGCTCCTGCATCCTCGATGGCGGACTGAATCATCTTGCCGTCGTTCTGCGTCATGCCGATGACCGTCCAATAGCCGCCCAGATCGTCATAATACGGATTCTGGGAGAAATACTCCTCTTCCATCTGCGCATTGCCGGCAAAGCCGCCGGAGGCCAGAATCACTGCGTTCGCATGGATCGTATACTGTGTTCCGTCAGCTCCCTGAGCCAGCACGCCGGTCACCGTATTGCTTGCCTCATCATAGAGGATCTCGGTAGCTTCCACTTCCAGCATGTATTCACCGCCCAGCTCCTCATAATCCTCGATCAGATTGTGGAAATAGCTGTCTACCATATCGTTCATGCTGTGAGCAACATCCACGCGGTACTCTCTGCCTTCCTCCATGTTCTGGATATTGGCATACTGATATTTGCAGCGGTACACATCCTCCGCAGTAAAACCGGTCAGAGGATTATTGAACTCGAAACCATGCTCATAATACAGCCAGTCGATGGTTTCTCCGGAATTGGACAGATAATACTCTACGATATCCATCTTGGCGTCGCCCTCGGTATATTCATCCCAGGCAGCTACCAGAGCGTCGTAGTCCATATAGTCCTCGCCGTTGTTGAACTCCTCCTTAAACCGGGGAGCATTAACCGCCATGGGTTCTCCGCAGAAGGCAGAAGTGCCGCCAAAACGGCCGGCCTTATCAATAGCCAGCACGTTAACCGAAGAGGGATCGTTTTCATACATGGCCTCGGCTGTGCTCATGGCTGCGGCGCAGCCGGAGCCTCCCATGCCTACCACCAGAACATCCACATCGATGGTTTCCTGGGCATCCGTCTTCTCCTCACGGGTCTGGAAAGCAGACAGCGCCGCTGCATCTGAGCCGCCGGCCTCCAGCGCCTGAACCAGCGCATCCGATGCCGCGCTCTTTACCGCATTGCTGGTCAGCGTGCAGCCGGACACGGAGTCCACGGCAACAGACTGATATTCCAGCATCTCCGGCAGCATTCTCTCCTCTACTGCCCTGGACATGGCCAGACTCTCCAGATTATAGTCTACCTCGATATCCTGAATGCTGGTCTCATCCACTGTCAGCGTCACAGACAGCGGAGCGATAGCCATAAAGCCATAGGCCTCCGCCGTATATTCGCCGGGCGCCATTTTCACCTCAGGCGTCTGAGTATC
>CALWLM010000117.1 GCA_944381515.1 uncultured Lachnospiraceae bacterium
ATAAACGCCGTTTTTCTTGATGGAGCCTCCTCCATAGGCCAGCATTATGGTGTCGCAGGTCTTAATCAGGCAGGACAGATACTCCTTTACGCAGCCCTCTCCGAAATAAACCTTTGTTGCATTTTCAAAAATAAAGTTATTCATAAGGCCTCTTCCTTTCTCTTTCACTGTCTACATTATAAAAAAATCGAGACTCCCGCAGAAGTCTCGATTCGTTATACAGTTTATACCGGAAGCTTAACAGCCGGCCGCCTTCAATGGCAGTCCTTAACGCCGGCTCACCTTCTCCACCGCCCGCAGAAAATGAGTCACTGTAGGAGAAGGATTGGACGAATGAAGCAGGCCAAAGGGAATGGTATAATTCCAGTCCACCGGAAGGATCTTGAGCAGAGGGTGCACATAACGCCAATTCTCGATCGCCATCAGCACGCAATTGTTATTTTCGCACTGGTTAAACGCCTCCACATCGTAAAAATCAAAATCCACGATATGAATCTGCGGATGATTTTTCCAAAGATCGTCCCGCAGCATATCCACATAACGGCTCCAGTCCCTGCGCATAAGCATCAGATTCTCTCCGTAGAGATCCTGCACGGTCAGCCGGTCCTTCTTGGCCAGCCGATGGTGAATGGACACGGCGCAGCAGATCGGCTCTCTGGATATCTCCAGTCCCTCGCACCGGCGCAGTTTCAGCATGGTCTCGTCAAAAATCCCCGCCACCACGTCAATATTCTGGCCCAGATTGCCCAGAATCTCCCTGGCATTCTCCGGCGTGTTGTCAAAGGGTATCAGCTGAAATTTTATATTGGGGCAATATTCCTGCACCTTGGGCCACAGATCTACCAGCACCTGAGCCGGGGTCATCGGAGAAGTGCCGATCCGAATCAGGCTGTCGCTCTTTTGCATGGCGTTTCTTGCCCGCGTCACAGAATCTTTGCAGTACTGGATAATGTATTTGGCGTCCTGGTACAGAGATTTTCCAGCCTCCGTCAATACCAGTCCCCGGTGCGTACGCACAAAAAGCCGCAAATCCAGATTCTCCTCCAGCAGATTGATCTGCTTGATCACCGCCGGCGGTGAAATATACAGTTTTTCTGCGGCTTTATTGAAGCTGCCAGACTCCACGACACACAAAAAAGTCTCCAGTTGTGGGTTATACATAGCTGCCTCCTGAACAAATATGTCTGGCTGGCGGCCCGTCATCTCCGCCGGATACGCAGACATTGCCAACTATGAGTTTCATACACAACTGTATTTTATTCGTTTTACCGCGCTGCTGTCAAGTAGCTTTCCGTTCTCTGTGGGTGGAAGCGCGGACGATCAAATTGGAAGTGGTCGTGTAGGTCTGCACCTGCTGATTTTTCTTGGATAAGATCTGCAGCAGGGTCCGGCCGGCCTGAATACCCATGTCATAAACGTCGATATCCACCACCGTCAGAGGCGGCGTCATCATATTGGCATAGGGATAATTGTCAAAGGTCATCACCCCCACGTCCCGCGGAATGCGCAGCCCCAGCTTCCCAAGCGTTTCCACACAGCCCAGAGCCAGGCTGTTATTGGCGCAGATGACTGCGTCGGGCCTGACCGCCATGCCGAACAGTCCCTCCGTCATGCGGCTTCCCTCCTGGGGCGTGGATTCTCCCAGCCAGATAAACTGCTCCTCCAGCGGATGGGCAGCAGCAGTCAGAGCCTGGCGCACCCCCTCCAGTCGGTGACTGGAAATCCGGTCGGATTCCCTGCCGCCGATAAAAGCGATTTTTCGATATCCTTCTTCCAGCAGATGGTGCGCCGCAATATCTCCCGACAGCACATTATTGATATCAACCCAGCACATCTGACTCTCGAAGTCCGGCTTTCCCAGCACTACATGGGGAAAATGGGTCCGGGTCAGCATTGCCGAGAGAGGACGCGATACCACCGAGGCATGAATCAGCAGTCCGTCCACCTCCTGGGAGGCATAGGCCTCCTCCACTATGGCATTTACCGAGGTGGTATCCGCATTTTCTACCATCAGGCGATAGCCCTTGCGCGCCAATATGCTCTCAGCTCCCGACAGCATTTCAAACATATGAGGATTCTCAAAGGCCGCCCCCTGGCGGAAGCTGCACAGCCACAGTACAGTCCGGGTGGACTGCCTGGCAAAGCTCCGGGCCCTGGCGTTTGGATGATAATTAAGCTCCCGCACGGCCCGGCGCACCCGGTCGATGGTCTCCTGGGAAATACTGTAGCATTGATTGTTAATTACGCGGGATACGGTGGTGGGCGAGGTGCCCGCCGCCTGCGCCACGTCCCGGATCGTCACTGCCAATTATACCGCTCCCTTCTGCACAGCAATGGTCTGTGGCTTGGCACAAAGCCAGGATATTCGGACTTTGGCCCTCCTTCTACCAGAATATCACACTGCGCCCTCTTTCACAAGCACGGCAAAGCCGAAGCCCTCCAGCGCAGCCTCACGACCGGCAGCGTTTTTACCGGTCCCGCTCTCCCGGTTCGCCAGCCCTTCCTGCCACAAAAGCTCCGCTCCTTCCGGGATCGCAAAGGTTTCCTCCTTCTCCCCGGCATTTATCGCAACGATCACCGTCTCGCTTTCATGAACGCGGCCAAATACATAGAGGTAACTGTCTCTCTCCGCCGACAGAGCGCGGTATTCGCCTCTGCGCAAGGCTATGTGATCCCGCCGCAGTCCGATGGCCCGGCGGAAAAAGGCGCAAAGCTCCTCATCGCCCCCACTCCAGGGCATGGGACTGCGGTATTCCGACTCCAGTATCCCACTTACCCCCAGCTCATCCCCGTAAAATATCGATGGCATCCCCACAAAGCACAGCTGAAACAGCACAGCCAGCCGGTATTTTCGTTTGTCCTCCCCGCACAGCGAGTAAAAACGGCTCACATCGTGGCTGTCCAGAATATTTAACTGCGCCGGAAGAATATTTCTGCGATAACGCATCAGCATTCCGGTGACCCGTCCGTCAAAGGCCCGGGCATCCAGGCTTCCCTCCGCAAAAAAGCGGCGGCAGTGCTTGCGAAAATCATAATTCATCGAGGAATCGAACTGGCTGCCGTCCAGCCAGTGGGAGGCTGTCTCCCAGACCTCGCCGATCAGCAGGCAGTCCGGCTTTACCTCCTTGGCCGCCCGGCGAAAGGCCCGCCAGAAAGCGTCGTTGATCTCGCTGGCCACATCTAACCGCCAGCCATCGATATCATACTCTCTCAGCCAGTACCGGCAGACATCGCAGAAATAATCCTGTACCTCCGGATTGGCCGTATTGAGCTTGGGCATCATGCGCTCATAGCCAAAGCATTCATAGCCCGGATAAGCCTCCGGGTCCTCTGGCCTCTCCACCGGAAAGCTCAGCCGGTAAAACCAGTCCCGATAGCGGGAATTTTCCCCGTTTCGCACCACATCGTCAAAGGCAAAAAAATACCAGCCGCAGTGGTTGAACACCCCGTCGATGATAACCCGAATCCCCCGGCGGTGAAGCTCCTCCACCATGGCCCGAAATTCCTCGTTGTTCCCAAAACAGGGATCAATCTGATAGTAATCTAACAGATCGTATTTATGGTACTCCCCCGCCGCAAAGATGGGATTAATATAAATGCAGTTGATTCCCAGTTCCTCCAGATAACCGGCATTTTCCCGGATGCCCCGGATCGTGCCGCCCAGCTTTCCCTTTACTGTTCTCCCCATCAGCTCCTTTTCTACGGCCTCGCCGGACAGATACCGTCTTGAGGTGGCGAAGCTGTCGGGGAAAATATTGTATACCACGGCGTCCCGGCACCAGTCCGGCGTAACGGCAATGTCCGCCCGATGATTGAAGGGAAGCTTGAAGTATTCGGACCGGTCGTCCACCAGATGATCGGTAAATACATCTCCGTAATACAGAATGGTCTCGCAGCCGTCGCAGAGTTCAAAGTAATAGAAAACCCGGTGATAAGGACTGTCCAGAATCACCTCAAAGTAGTCAAAATACTCGTCCCGCGCCGCCACCTCCATCGGGGCCGGATAAAAATCCATCGGCGTCACCCGGCAGCCAGTATCTCCGTAATAAAGTGTGCAGGCAGTCAGATCCCCTCTGGCAGCCCTCAGACGAAACACCAGCCGTCTCTCATCTATCCCATGGGCATAGGCCGACATGGGAATATGCAGTATTGCTTCTCTTTTCATATTGTTTACCTCGCATCGCTGGGGCGCTCGCTCCCGCCCCCTTTTTACGGCAGGGCCTTTCTTCCCGGAATTTATTGCCTCAGCCCTTGACGCCTCCGGCAGTCAGACCGGAAACCATATGGCGCTGACACAGGAAAAAGATGATAAGCACCGGCAGGGACACGACGATGGAGGCGGCTGCAAACACCGGCCAGCTGCCGCTCATCTCTGTGGCCTGCAAGGAATAAAGCCCCGCCGCCAGCGTGTATTTATCCTCTCCGGTCATAAAGGTGGTAGCATAAATATATTCATTCCACACATAGATCAGTACCATCAGCCCGGTCACAATGATGCTGGGCTTGGCAAGCGGCAGCACAATCAGACGCACCAGCCGGAAGGTGGAAGCCCCGTCGATCCGGGCCGCCTCCTCCAGTTCCACCGGAATGGTGTCGAAATACCCTTTCAGGTTCCACAGGCTGAACACCGCCATGGTACCGGTGTAAACCAGGATAAGTCCCGCCCTGCTGTTGATAAGGTCAAGAGGCCGCAAAAGCCGGTATACGGCAAACATGGACAGAACGGCCGGGAAAGAATTAAGCAGCACCAGAGCCCGGATCACCGCCATCCGGCCGGGGAACCGGCGGCGGGAAAAGCAATAGGCCGCCGGAATAGCCACCGTCAGAGAAATTGCCACGCAGCTGACGGCCAAGATCGCCGTGTTCCCAAACCACAGCAGGATATCCTCGCCAAAGAGGACCTGTCGGTAATTATCCAGGGTAAACTCCTTTGGCAGAAAAGAAAAATCCGAGCTCAGCAAACTGTTCTGCGCATTAAAGGACACCGACAGCGCATAGAGGATGGGAATCAGCGTCACGAAACACAGAACAATGAAAAACAGATTCAGGAAGACAAGCCCCACTCTCTTTCGCATTTTCTTTCGACTTCTCATGACTTCTCCTCCAAACGGAATTTCCATGAAAACAGCAGCAGCAAGACAAAAATCAGGATGGAAATAGCCGAACTGTAGCCGTAATTATTGGTGATAAAAGCATTCTCATAGGTATAGGTAATCAGCGTGTGGAAATGGGAACCGGTCTTGGCCCCGGCCTGTTGGGTCAGAAGATATACCACGTCAAACTGCTTGAAAGTAGTAAAGACAGTGATAATTACCGCAGGACCGATAATGGGCCGGATCGTAGGAAGCGTAATGCTGACTGTCCGTCTGAACCATCCGGCTCCATCCAGGATGGCGCTCTCATAATAGCTCTTATCAATGCTCTGCAAAGCCCCGTCCATAATCATGATCATAAAGGGAAGGGCCAGCCACAGATTGACCACCGTGCAGCAGATAAAGGCCGACACATCATTTGACAGCCAGCGCACGGTCTGAAGCCCCAGCCTCTCCATCCACTGGTTTAACAGGCCGAACTGGGAATTAAATATCCCCGTCTTCCACAGCAGGATGGATACGTAGCCCGGCATAGCCCAGGGAAACATGAGCAATGTCTTGTAAACCTTGCGCAGCTTCAGACTCTGAATGTTTAAAAGACTGGCCAGTACAAAGGCTGCCACCAGCTGAATTGCCATATTTACGATGGTCCACAGGATGGTTGTAAGCAGGGCCGACAGAAAGCCGGAATCCACCAAAAACAGAGCCCGCTTATAATTGTCAAGGCCGATGATATCAAAATCAAACCAATGATACACATTCATATTGGTCAGAGAGATGTATCCCGTATACAGAATAGGGAAAACCACCACCAGACCAATCAGAATCAGAGAGGGCGCCGAACACAGGTATGACCAGAACGTGATCTTTCTCTGCTTTGGACTGGAGGGCAGCCGCTTTTTCTTTGGTTTGACTTGTCTTTTTTGTCTCTTCAAGCTGATTCCCCCATTCCTACTGCATGGCCGCGATCAAGTCCAAAGCCTGCTTCTGGGCCTCGTCCGCAGCCGTTTCCACATCCTCTCCGGACAGATTGACATCCGACAAAAGATTGCCGGTTACAGTCCACATCACATCCATCTCCGGAATATTGGGCATAGGCGTAGCGATCTGAGCCGTATCCCGCATGGCCGTCACCATCTCATCCTCCGCAATATCCGGGTCATCATAGCAGGCCGTATTGGCGGGGGCGCAGCCGCTGGCCTGCGCCAGAGCGATCCCCACGGAAGGGTCGCACAAAGCCGTCATTACCTGCTGAATTGTCTCCTTCTTGCTCTCCGCCGCATGCTTGAGAACATAGACTCCCTGAACGCCGGAATAAGGGGAGAGGGAAAGCCCCGTCTCATCCACCACAGGCATCGGCGCTATACCCAGATCGATGCCTGCCTCTCTGGCGGAGGGTACCATCCAGGGGCCTCCGATGGTGGAGTCCGCCTGTCCCTCGATAAACAGGGTATTGACCGTAGAATATTCCGTCTCACCGGGCATCAGCTCCACGAATTTCAGATGATAGGACAGGGCGTTCTTCACCGCATCGCTGTCCAGGAGAGGCTCTCCCGCTTCTGAAATCAGCGAGCCGCCAAAGCCGTGAATCCAGGCCGCGCTGTAATAAGCCGTGCTGTGCTGCTCCACAAAGCCATAGCGGCCCCGGCCTGTATTGGCCTGCATATAGGAGTAGAGCTCCTCTGTGGTGGAGGGAACCTCCTCGTCCTGCATATAGCGGCGGTTGTACATAAACAAAAGCGTCTCAAAATATATGGGCAGCTCATAAATTTCCCCTTTGTAGGTAACCGCATCAACGGTCATATCCAGGTAAGAGGAAAGGGTCTCCTCCGATACGAATTCCGTCACAGGAGCCAAAATATCCATCTCTGCAAAGACGCCGATTTTGTCATGGGCAAAGATAAAAAGATCCGGCGAAGCACTGGGATCATTGCCCGACAGCTTCAGCGAATCGGTAAGGCTGGTTTTCTTCTCCAGCACAAATTCCACATCCGGAACCAGCCGGTTAAGCTCTGCCAGCAGAGCCTCGGCCACCGCGTCCTCCTTATCATGCCAGATCACAACCTGATTGCTGTCCGTATCGGCATCCGCCCCCTGACTGCATCCGACAGACGTAAAAACAAAAGGAATCATCACTGCCAGAGTCAAAATCCACGCCGCTAATTTCCTCACTCTTTTCATCCGTTTTGCTCCTCCTTTTTCATACGGCAGAAGCCGCGCCCTTACGGCGCGGCGTCCGTCAATGTCCGTCCCTTATTCATTCCTTCTTTTTCTTTTTGGCTGCGGCAGCTGCCCCGATAATCACCACGGCGACGACTGCGATAATTACCACATAAACCGCGGTATTGCTCTGGGTTTCGTCAGCATCCTCATCCGTCTGCCCGGAAGCTTCCGCCTGCGTCTCAGCCGGCGCTTCCGTTTCCGCCTGGGTTTCACCGGCCGTCTCCGTCTCCTGACCGGCTGCGGCCTCCGCGCCCTCTTCATAGGAAAGGGTCACGTTCTCAGGGCCTTCCACCACCAGCCAGATATCCCTCCCCGGTTCCACTGAAATATCGGAAGTCTGTACTTCGCCGCCATTTCCATTTACAATTACAGAGTTGATCCAGCCGGGCACCTCCATGGTATACCAGCCATCCTCTCCCTGGGTCAGAGGTTCGCCGGGCCAGGCTGAAAAGGCATTGGTGCCGTCAGGGGCCGACCAGGCCCACAGGCAGGGTTCCGTCCAGTCGGCAGGAGCCTGCACATGCACTGTAATATTCTCCACATCGGGAACCGTCGGGTCCTCATAGACCAGCTCGTAGGTCAAATCCTCATAAACCGTGATCCACAGCTCCTGCGGCTCAATGGATATATCTTCCGTCTGTACTTCGGCGTCATTGCCGCTGACAATAATACTGTTGACCCAGGCAGGGCACTGAGCGGTAAACCAGCCGTCCTCTCCCTCCGTCATAGCTTCGCCGGGCCAGGCCGCAAAAGCATTGGTGCCATCGGGAGCCGACCAGGCCCACAGATCCGCCGTCTTCCAGGCCAGGGGCACATAGGCGTGCACCGTAAAGGTCTCCACATAGGCCGGCACCTCCAGACCATCGGGGGCCTCATAGGATACCTCTGCGCTCAGATCCTCTGCCACGGTAATCCAGGCCGTCTGGCCGGCCTCCACGGCAATCTCCGAAGTCTGTACCGTTCCTTCATTGGCATTGACAATCACATTGGTCATGGTCTCCGGCACATAGCAGTAATACCAGCCTCCGTCCATCTCCTCCATGGTCCCTCCGGGCCAGGATGCAAAAGCGCCCACGCCCTCATCATCCCAGGCCCACAGGCAGGGGCTGCTCCAATCCTCCGGCACCTGAGCGCAGACAGCCGTCATCCCGGCGCTCTCCGTCTCCTCATCCGCCAGTACCGGCACACAAAACAACAGGGCAAAAACACAGAAAAACATTGCAGCGATTGATAAAGATCTCCGCCTCATCAAACAATCCTCCTCTCTCTGGTTGAAGGTCAACGGTTCGCAGCTGCCGGAAAGTTATCTCCTGATTGTAGAATATCATTGGATTTCTTTGCCGTCAACGCAAATTCGCGCAATCGTTTTATTGAAAGATGCGTGCATTTTGACCCTTATTTTTTGTGCATTTTTGCTGTCAAAACTTTGATTTTCCTCCTTTAATATATAAATTATCCCGGTATAAAAGCTCTGTCAGACCAGCGATTTACGCAAGCGTTTTCATAATTTAAAACGAAACGGCCTATACAAAAAACGCTTTGGAGAATAACGGACTGAATCCTTCCGTCTCTCCAAAGCGCTTTCTATCAGGCGTTTATCCTTTCTAACAGCGGCAAAACAAATTGTAGCCTGCAATAACAAAGGCCACAGCCACAACGATCACGGACAATCTGGTGGGCAGAATACATTTGATAATCATCCCTACGCCCAGCCAGAACAAAATAAAGCCTACCAGCCGACTCATGCCATCCTGCCTCAGCCCTTCTCATTACAGCATATGCCCGAATGACCGGCTCGATGCCTGGTTCGCCTCGCAAAGCTGATCTGCCTCACAAAACAGAGAGCCAGCCTCCCTTGCCGCTCTTACTCCTCGTCCAGTATGGCCTCCGCCGTCTTTTCCACCTGATCTGCCTGCTCTGCGGCCTTCTTGGCCTGGGCGGCAGCTTCCTCCGCGGCCTGTGCGGCAGCTTCGGCATCCGTCGGCTCACCGCCTCCGGTGAAGCGGTTGATAATACCGGGAGCCATGCCCAGAATGCGGTCCACCAGGTCCTCCTTCTCATCGGTGCGGACCAGCTTGGTACTGCCGTCCTTGCCAATAATCAAGATTGCGGCAGGACGAATCTTGCCGCCCAGACCGCCGCCATCGTTATTTTTGCCGTTTCCGGCAAAGGCTCCGGCGCCGATGCCAAAGGAGACATCTGCCAGGGGAACAATGGTCACATTCCCCACTTCCATCGCCTCGCCCACTACCGTTTTGGTGGTCACAAAGCTGTCCATCCCTTTAAACAGGGCATCCACTGTCGCATTGAAATTGCTCTTGTCGGCCATTTGAATCTCCTCCTGTCACATTTCCTTCCATTTCTGATATGCTTTCCTGAAGTTCTCATCAAACCATATTTTCAGTGCCAGAGCCAACAGGCTTGCCGCCCGAACGCGCCCCTGCACGGAAAATTCTCCCTCCAGACAGGCCTCCGTAAAATCAGGGGTTAACGATATTCCTTCCCGGTAAACCACAGGAAGCATACTGAGAATACCCGTCACCTGTCCGGTCAGCGCCGGATCATCAAAACCAAACCGGCCTTTCAAATATATCTTTCTTGGCCCGATATGCTTAAGCAATCCTTTTATCTGGCGCAGACAAAGCCGGAGCGTCTCTTTTACCTCCGGCAGCCGCAGGAAATCAAGCAGGCGGTTAAGCCGCTCTTTCTTTTCCCGAAAGCTCTGCAGAAAATTCCGAATGCTCCTTTTCCACTGCCTAAATTTCTCCGGCAGCCTGCGCAGCTGCTCCCACCGCCTGCGCAGGGCGTTCTGACCGGACGCCGGCTGCTCCTGCCCCTCGGCAGAGTAAGCGGCCCCCTGAGAAGGCTTCGGCACAGGCACGGGTTCCGGCGTTGGCTTCGGCTCAGACACAGGCTCCGGCGCGGCTTTGGGCCTGTCTGCGGCCTTTTCAGCCCCGGAAGGCGTCTCTTTTTTGGAGCCGGGTCCCTTCCACAAAATCCCGAAAACCCTTATACGCAGATAGCCTTCCCCTTCATAGCCAAAATCCGCCCGCAGCACAGACATAAGCCAGCTGACCCGGCCGTGAAGAGCCGTGCCCCGGTCCGGCAGGTGATAGCCGCTAAGCTTATAGCGCACCGGCACAAACAATACCGTCAGCAGCAGAACCACCGCCAGCCCCAGCAAAATCAGGAGCAGTATTCCGATTATCTTCAATATCAATAAAACAATCTGCATAGGCCTCTCATCTCATTGCCGGCTGCCGGCCGGCATCGTTGATCCCCAGATATCCTCCCGGCTGATACGGCCATGCTGCTTATAACAATCCCGCAGCATCCTCTCACAGACAGCAAAGGCTTCTCTGCGGTCTGCGGCGATTCCCAATACCCACATTTCATCCGCCCGGTAGCGCAGCCCCTTCAGACAGGAGGCAGGAATTAATTCCATCAGATTCTTCTCATTGGCTGGCGAGACAATCAGGTAAAAGTCCTTCATTCCCCCCGGCAGGACATCCGTCCGCGCCAGCAGCTGCCGGTACTCCTCCAGATGTTCTCCGGCACGGTCGCCGGTATACAGCGGTTCCCGCCACCGCATGAGATCACTTCCTTTCCTCTCCTGATCTGAAATTCTTATTCATCCGTCCTCAGGCAGCCAAGGCCCAGCATCAAAGCGGCGGCAGCAGCCTGAGAACGCACCTCCTCACGGCCGCCCTGAAAATGATATTCCTGCACAACCGTGCGCTCCCCATAGGAGCAGCCGATATAGACCAGTCCCACAGGCCTCCTGGCCGTTCCGCCGCCAGGTCCTGCCAGGCCCGTCACCGACAGGGCCAGATCCGCCTCTCCGGCCTCGCGGCAGCCCCGGGCCATCCAGGCAGCCGTCTGTGCGCTGACCGCCGTATATTTTTGCAGAACCTCCCAATCCACTCCCAGAATGCGATTCTTGGCCCGATCCGAATACGTAACAAAACTATTTTCAAATACCTGCGAGGCTCCCGGCACGGACACCAGCGCCGCAGCCGTCATACCTCCGGTGCAGGACTCCGCCAGACTGACCGTCTGCTTCCTGCGGACAAGAAGCTCCACGACCCTGGCGGCAGTCTCCCTGCTGTCAGCCAGAACGCCGAAAGGCTCCCGCATCTTCCAGAAATCCTGTTCCACTCCTCGGCCCCCTTATATTCTGTCCCAATTTTCAGCCTTTAAAATTCTGCGTTTGAAAATTCAATGCTTGAAAATTCAGCACTTTAAAAACCGCCCTGGCTAAGCACCTGGAAGTTCTTTTTGATATAATCGACCAGCGACACAATGGTCAGAATCAGCGCCGCCCAGTAAAATACCGTGGTCACAGCAGACAGCGCCGGAATATCCAAAATCAGCAGCACAATCAGGATCATCTGAGCCGTGGTCTTAAACTTGCCCCAATAGCTGGCCGCAATAACAATACCATTATCGGAGGCGATCAGACGGAAGCCGCTGATAATAAATTCCCGGGCAATAATGATAATTACGTACCAGGCCGGAAGGGCTCCGGTGGAAATCAGACAGATCAGCGCCGAACATACCAGCAGCTTGTCTGCCAGAGGGTCCATGAATTTGCCGAAATTAGTCACCAGACCTCTCTTTCTGGCAATCTTGCCGTCCAGCAGATCCGTCAGGCTGGCCACAATAAAGATGGCCACGGCAATGTAATTGGTGTACTCCAAAATACCGCCGAATATGGCGTCAAACCACGCCCAGTCCTCATAGCCGCCCAGCATAAACACCACAAAAAAAGGGATCATACATACGCGAAGAATCGTCAGTTTATTCGGTAAATTCATCCTCTATCTCTCCTATCAGATCGTATTCCAGGGCTCCAGTAACCCTCACCCGGACAAAATCGCCGGTCATAAGCTCTTCTCCAGTCTGAACGAAAATCATTCCGTCCACATCGGGGGCATCCATATAGGTGCGGCCTGCATAAGCGTTCTCCTGCTCCACTCTGCCCTCTATCATCACATCCAGCACGCGTCCCACCATCGATTCGCATTTCTCAAAGGCAATATCCTGCTGCAGCTCCATGATCTCGTCTCTGCGCTCCTCTTTTATCTCCTGCGGGATCTGGCCGTCCATGGCCGCCGCTGGCGTGCCTTCTTCCTCACTGTAGGCAAAAACCCCCAGCCTGTCGAAGCGGCACTCCTCCACAAAGGCCTTCAGCTGCTCGTGATCCTCCTGGGTTTCACCCGGAAAACCCGAAATCAGCGTCGTGCGCAGACAGATATCCGGGATCTGTTCCCGTATACTGCCAATACGCTCCAAAAGCTCCGCCCGCGTAGTCCTTCTTCCCATTCGCCGCAGAACGCTGTCGCTGGCATGCTGAATGGGCATATCAATGTAATGACAAATCTTTGGCTCCCGGCGGATCGTTTCGATCAGCTCGTCGGTAATCTCCTCCGGATAGCAGTACTGCAGCCGAATCCAATACAGTCCGGGTATCCGGCAAAGCCTGGTAAGAAGCTCCGGCAGCGCCTTGCGCCCATAGAGATCCGTTCCATAGAGGGTGGTTTCCTGGGCCACCAGAATCAGCTCCCGGACCCCTTTGCCGGCCAGCTCCTCTGCCTCCCTTACCAGCTGTTCCATGGGAAAGCTCCGGTATCGGCCCCGTACGCCGGGGATCGCACAGTAGGTACAATGCTTGTCGCAGCCCTCAGCAATTTTCAAAAAGGCGTAATGGCCTCCCGTAGTCACCACGCGGCCCGGCAGAATGTCCATGGCCCGGTCGATACTCTCATAGTGGCTGGCCGTCTGTCCGGCCAGGGCCTCCTCCACCGCCTGGACAATTTCGTCGTAGCCGGTAGTCCCGATCACGCCGTCCAGCTCCGGCAGCTCTTTTAGAATCTCCTCCCGGTATCTCTGCGCCAGACATCCGGCGGCCAGCAGAGCCCGGCAGCGGCCCTCCGTTTTCATCCGGGCCATCTCCAGAATCGTCTGTATACTCTCTTCCTTGGCGTCCCCGATGAAACAGCAGGTGTTGACAACAATTACCTCCGCCTCCGTTTCATCATCTGTAAATTCATATCCGGCCCGGTTAAGAAGCCCGAGCATGGTCTCTGAATCCACCAGATTTTTGTCGCAGCCAAGAGAAACAAACAATATTTTCATCCGTTTCTTCCCTCTGTCTTCCCGTGAAAAAGAAAGCCGCGCAGGCTGTTACTCCTGTGCGTCTTCCTCCTGAGGCTCCTCTTCCGTCACAAATTCGCCGGCGTCTTCCTCATTGGTATCTTCTTCATTGATATCTTCTTCATTGGCGCCTTCCTCATCGGCCTCGCCGTCAAAGGAGTCCTCCGTCCAGTCCTCCTCCAAAGCTTCCTCATCTGTCTCCTCGGCCTCGCCCTCCGGCAGAATCTTTACCTTGCCGTCATAGAGCTCTTCCACAGCGATGGAGAGGGGCTTTTTCTTCTCATCCGCCTCTACCATGGCCTCCTCGCCGGCCACCAGCTGTCTGGCTCTCTTGGCCGTGGCAATCACGATGGAATAGCGGCTGTTTACTACAGGCTCCTCGCCCTCGGCCGCGTTTTTGTTTACTGCGGAAATCAATTCTGTATAAGAAGGATGCAGCATATTATTATTCTCCTTTCCTTATTATGTAAAGCTTTTTAGTTCCTGGCGGATCGTATCGATCCTTTCCTTTTGAGATGCCGCCTTGAAATGCTGGCTCTGTATCACCTGATGAAGCAGAGAAACGCAGCTCTCCAGATCGTCATTTACCAGCAGATAGTCATAGCGGTCCATATCCTGGGCTTCCTCAACGGCCCGATGCAGACGGGCGTTTATCACGTCCTCCGTCTCCGTCCCTCTGCCGCAGAGACGGTTCTTAAGTTCTGCCGCACTGGGAGGCATTACGAAAATCAGCACGGTCTCCGGAAATTTTTCTTTGATCTGCAAAGCTCCCTGAATCTCAATCTCCAGGAGAACGTCTTTGCCCTCCGCCATCCTTTGCTCCACATAGGCGCGGGGTGTCCCATAATAGCGGCCGCAGTAGCAGGCATACTCCACCAGCTCGCCGTCCCGGATCATCCGGCAAAATTCCTCCTCTGAAACAAAATAATAATCCCGTCCATTCACCTCGCCGGGTCTGGGGGCTCTGGTGGTACAGGAGACCGACAGGGCATAATTGGGATATCGCTCCAGCAGCGCCTTCATCAGCGTCCCCTTGCCCGAACCTGAAAAACCGGAAATGACGACCATTACACCTTGTTCACTCATTGTCTTCCTCTTCCCTGCCTGAATATTCTCTGCCGGTCTGCCCCAAACGGGCAGCCAGCGTCTCGGGAAGGAGCGCCGACAGGATAATCCGGTCCCCCTCCGTAAATAAAACGCCCTTGGTCTTGCGGCCCTGGGTAGCATCGATGATCCGTCCGCTCTCCCTGGCGCTCTGAATCAGTCTCTTGATAGGAGCGGAATCCGGACTTACAACGGCCACAATGCGGTCGGCGTTGACCACGTTGCCAAAACCGATATTGACAAACTTACTCAATGTTCTGCACCTGCTCCCTTACCTTTTCAATCTCCGTCTTTAAAGCGATAGCCGTATCGGAGAGCTTCAGATCTGCGGACTTGGACAGCGTTGTATTGGCCTCCCGGTTCATTTCCTGCGCAATAAAATCCAGTTTGCGTCCCACGGCGCCGCCGCCAAGCAGCTCCTCCTTCATCGTATTGATATGGCTGCGCAGCCGCACCATCTCCTCATCCACACAGATGCGGTCGGAATAGACTGCCACCTCCTGGAGAATACGCCCCTCATCCAGAGTGCTGTCGGCCAGAATCTCCTTCATCTTCTCCTCCAGACGCTGCCGGTATTCGGTCAGCACCTGGGGAAAACGCTCCTCGATCTCGTCTACCCAGACGCTCATGGCATCCAGCTTGCCCAACAGATCTTCCTTGAGCTGCTCCCCTTCCTTCTCCCTGGATGCAACAAAACGGTCTCTGGCAATCGTCACCGCCTCCGAAAGGATCGCCCAAAGCCTCTCCTCGTCCGCCTCCGGCGCTTCCATCGAAAGGACCTCGGGGCAGCGTCCCAGTATGGAGGTGGTCACATCGTTAGCAATCCCAAAGCGGTCCGCCATCTCCCGAAAGGCCTGCATATATTCAGCGGCCAGGGCAGCGTTGAACTTCAAGGAAGCCGCCTGCGCCGAATAGTCCTCAAAGGTGATATACATATCTACCTTGCCCCTCTGAATCTTATCCTTCAGCAGATTTCTCAGGGCAGATTCAAAGGCATTGAAGCGGCGGGGCATCTTGATTCCCAGATCCAGATACCGGTGGTTCACCGCTTTCATCTCCACACAGATTTTGTATTCCTCGGTGGTACTCTCATACCGTCCGAAGCCGGTCATACTTTTTAACATGGCATTCTCCCGTTTCCATCCCGAAAGAAGCCGCACCGGCTTCCTCTGCGGCTCTGCCGGCAGACAGGATTTGATCTAATACATTATAAAGCATCCGGACGGGCAAGTCAATCCACTTTCGCCATTCCGGATGCATCATGAGCCTGTTCAAAGGGCGTATCAGCCGCCTTTTCCAAACTCCATATTGGGGTATACCCTCTCCATTCTCTCGTCGGGGAAACGCTCGTCGATGAACTCCTCCAGCGCACTATCGGCCTCTACGCCGTAGACCCGCTGCGACCAGCGGGTCACGGCGGCCAGCGACACCAGGGAATTGACCGCCATAAAGACGCACAGCACCCAGGTCAGGACCTTGCCAATTCTCTGGGGGATGTTTAAAATCCACTTGGACAGCAGCGGATAGACGCTCTTAATCCACCAGACGCCGAGAACGCCCCAGAACAGGGAGCATTTCAGGCAGATCCGTCCGTTCAGATTAAAGAATTCATTGCTGTAGTCCCAGGAGGTAGAGCCAAAAAATGTTTCCTGTCCCCAGGAACATACATATTCCACAAGGCTTCCAACGATAATTCCGCCCAGGAAAGACAAGATCCAGGAACGATTCCGGTAACGGTACAGGGCCAGCGTCAGCACTGCGGCTCCGATGCCGTATACCAGATTAAAGGGGCCGTATACCAGACCAGAACGGCTCTCTACATATCCATTGGTAAGCAGGCACCAGAGCATCTCCCAGACCACCCCGGCAAAACATCCCGCAAAGAAAATAATAAAAATCTTATAGAAATTAATTCCTCTGGCAAAATGCCCTTTCTCCTGCTCTTCCAGATCAATAACAGAATTGGCCGGAGTTGCAGGAATCAGCCTTCTCTTTTTGCGGCCTTTCACATCGTGCAGCCGTGTTTCCAATTCATCCGCCTGGGCGGCCATCTTTCTCTGCACCCGGGAAAGGGACGAAGCTGTGTTTTTAAGCTCCCGTACTTCCCTGTCCGCCGCCTCGTAGAGCCGTCTGCGCTCCGGCGTCTCCTCTTCGCTCCCGCCCCGATCTTCCGCTCCCAGGGCCAGCTCCAGATAATATTTCTCCAACAGCTCGTCGGTGGAACGCTCTGTCTCCGTCAAAAGTTCCCTCAGCTGCTCATGCTTCCCGGCAGAAAGCTCCTCTTCCCAGCTTTTGCTCATTCTGTTTTCCCTTTCTCTTACATTTCAGCGATTTCCTGTGCAGCATTATGTAAGTCGGATTATAACAGACCGGCCCCTGCCGTGTCAACGAAGCTTTGCCAAAGAGCGGCCTCCCGATGAAGACCGCCCTTCCCTGATATCCTGTGTCTTTTTTGTTTTCTGTCCTTTTCTCTTTGTATCGCCGGCTCTGTCTCCCCAAATTTTCTTTGCGCTGCCGGCTCCTTCTCCTCAGAGATACTGCACCATTTCTTTCAGAGACTGGAATACTCCATCCGGCTGAATATCCGAGCTTTCCAGGTCCTCCCTCTTCGTTTCTCCGGAGAGCACCAAAATCCCTTTGGCTCCGTTGTTTACTCCGGTAGCCACATCCGTATAAAGCCGGTCTCCCACAAAGGCCACCTCTTCTTTGCGGCAGCCCGTCTTTTCCAGAACCATATCCAGCGTTTCTCCGCCCGGTTTGCCCAGATAATAGGGCTGCCTGCCCGTGGAACAGGCAATCAGACTGCACATGGCTCCGCAGTCCGGGATAAATCCATCCTCCGTGGGACAGTTGATATCCCTGTGCGTCGCCAAAAACATTGCGCCTGCGCGGATAAAGGTGCAAGCCCGCTCCAGCTTGTGATAAGTAAGGGTGGTATCAAAGCCGACCACCACAATGTCTGGCGATTCCTCCACAAGGGCAATCCCTTCCTCCCGGAAGGATTGCTCCAGGGCAGGTGTTCCCACCAGATATACGGTCTTATCCGGATAATGGGCCTTCAGATATGCAATGGTCACGTCGCCGGAGGTCAGGATCTGGCGCCTGGTAATCCGGCAGTTCATGCGTTCCAGCTTATCGATATACAGCTGCGGCGATTTGGATGAGTTGTTGGTAAAAAACAGGAATTCCCTGCCCGTCGCCTTCACCCGCTCCAAAAATTCCAGAGAACCCTCCAGGATTTTTTCCCCCAGATAAAAGGTTCCGTCCATATCCAGAACAAACAGCCTGACCTCCTTTAGAAGCTGCCGCTTCCAGGCATCGTCTTTCTCCCGTCCTTTTTCCATCTGTCTGTGCTCCTTATTTATTATATTTCATAGGAATGGACGCCAGGCAGGCTGGCAATCAGATTTTCCATTTCCATCCGGTCCTTCTCGGCCGGCACAGCAAAGACCACCTTGAGCTTGCGGGTCTTGCCGCCCTGCATCTCGCCGCTGATTACCAGACCGCCGCCCATCAGTCCGACTCCTGCCGCCACGATACGGATAATATAGATAAGCTGCGTTAGTATGAATTCCTGCATGTCCTGTACCTTTCCAAGCTAATAGTGAGAATCTCTATCAGACAAGCCCTTCTCCATTTTTTAATTTCAGCAGAATGTCCGGCCGGTTGGTGATAATGCTGTAGCATCCGGCCTGGTACAGAGCTTTCAGCTCATCGGGAGCATCCGGCGTATAGGGGCTGACGCCTACGCCAAGCTGCGCCAGCCGGGGAATAAGCGTCTCATCCTGCAATACCGAGTGATATTCCGGATGAAGATAATCCAGCTGAAAATCCAGGCTTTTTACATAGGACACCAGATCCTTCTGCCGTCCAATCCAGTCAACGGCATCCGCCATCGTTGCCCGTTCCGGCAGCAAGGCTGCGCAGCTGTGAACAAGCTCCAGAATCGCAGCCTTGGGACTCTTGGCCACAATATCCACACTGCCCATTCCGGAAAGAAGCTCCTCCGGCAATGACAAATCATCCAGCGTGACATCCGACAGAGCCATTCCCTCCGGCACCCCCTTTGCAAGGGCCGCAAAAACAGGACTTTCCGCCATAGATGAGGCCATGGTCAGCGCTCCGACGCGAAGCTCGGGGCACAGCTGCTTGACCCGGCGAAGCAGGCTGTGGTCAAAGGCAGAAATCAAAGTCTGCTCAACCATATCGTGGGCCTTCACCGTCTCAACCACCATTTCCACATAGGGAATCGAGCGGTCCACCGGGGCTTTCAGCTCAATATTTACCACCGCAAGCGGACGCACCGTATCCAGGCATTCATCCAGGGTGGCGATGGGCTCGCCGGCAAACTCCGGCCCTTTATGGCTGCCAAAGTCGAGCTTTTTTAATTCCTCCAGCGTCATATCGGCAATCTTGCCGGTGGCATTGGCGGTGCCGTCCACCGAATAATTATGATGGATAACCATCTTTCTGTCCTCCGTCAGCTGGACATCCGTCTCTATGCCGTCCGCTCCTATCTCGATTGCCTTGCGGAAAGCGGCAAGGGTATTTTCCGGGGCGAAATGACAGGCGCCCCGATGCGCTACAATATAGGTCATCTTGTGTCTCCTCCTAGGTATCTTAAGTATATCAAGATTTCAAGTATTTTGCCCTAAATTTTTTATAAACAAATACGACCTGCTCAATCAGACTGTATCCCTTCAGGTAGACATGGCGTTTTCCGACGACAGCAATCTGGAAATAATAAAAAACAACCTGATTACTCTGCTTGATATGACCCGTGACGCCTATCTGACCACCACCCTTTACCACAATGAGCACGGCGAGCTTATCAGCCTCCTTCCTGCATTTGCCCTTTACGAATAGAAAAAATGACAGTATAATAAAGTCTGTCAAAGGAGGATATACATGGCATTAGACGGAATCGCAGTAGCCAATCTGCGAAAGGAAATAGAAGAACGCGTCCTGAACGGACGCATCAGCAAAATTGCCCAGCCGGAAAGCGACGAGCTTCTCCTGACCATAAAGGGAGCGTCGGGCCAGTACCGGCTGGCCCTGTGCGCAAGCGCCAGTCTCCCCTACGTATATTTCACCGGGGAAAACCGGCCCAGCCCTCAATCCGCCCCTGGATTTTGCATGCTGCTTCGCAAGCATATCGGCGGCGGCCGGATTACTGCCGTCAGCCAGCCCGGCCTGGAGCGAATTCTGATTTTTACAGTGGAGCATCTGGATGAGCTGGGAGATGTACGGCACAAAAAGCTGATCATCGAGCTGATGGGCAAGCACAGCAATCTGATCTTCTGTGATGAAGAGGACAGGATTATTGACAGCATCAAGAGGATACCGGCCACAGTCAGTTCCCTGCGGGAGGTTCTGCCCGGCCGCCCTTACTTTATACCCAACACCATGGACAAAAAGGACCCTTTAAGCGTATCCCGCGAAGACTTTTTGACCCATACGGCCTGCCGCCCCCTCCCCTGCGCCAAGGCGCTGTACACAACTCTGACCGGTTTGAGCCCTCTGGCCGCCGAGGAGATCTGCTGCCGGGCCAGCATCGACTCCGATCTTCCTGCCGCAGGTCTCTCTGACGCAGAGAAAGAGCATCTCTACGGCACCCTGTGCCGGACCATGGAAGATGTTAAAGAGGGGCGTTTTTATCCCAATATCGTCAGCCGAGACGGCATTCCAGAGGAATTCTCCTCTCTGCGTCTGACCCACCTGACCGGCTCCGGCCACTACACGGCCCAGGAATACGCCACCATCAGCGAGGTACTGGAGACCTTCTACGCAGCCCGCAGCGCCTCCACCCGTATTCACCAAAAGTCGGCGGATCTGCGCAAAATAGTCTCTAACGCTCTGGAGCGGAATATAAAGAAATATGAGCTGCAAAAAAAACAGCTGAAGGATACGGAAAAACGAGACAAATACCGCATTTACGGCGAACTGATCCATACCTACGGCTACAGCCTCTGCGAAGGAGCCAAGGAGCTTATCGCCCCCAACTACTACGACGAAGGCCGGGAAATCAAAATTCCTCTGGACCCGGAAATGGACGCCGCCGCCAATGCCGCCCGGTATTTTGAAAAATACAACAAGCAGAAACGCACCTTCGAGGCCCTGTCTCAGCTGATAGAGGAAACCAGCGAAGAAACGGCCCATCTGGAATCTATATCCGCCGCCCTGGACATCGCCCGCACCGAGGCAGATCTCTCCCAAATCAAAGAAGAGCTGCAGCAGTTCGGGTACATGAAGAAACGCGCGCAGGGCAGAAAGGGTCCCGGCTACAAAGGCAGCAAAAAGGAAAAACGTACCGTAAACAGGCCGCTCCACTATATATCCAGCGACGGTTTTCATATGTATGTGGGCAAAAATAACTACCAGAACGAAGAAGTGACCTTCCAGATGGCCGACGGCGGCGACTGGTGGTTCCACGCCAAGGGTATCCCCGGCTCCCATGTCATCGTCAAAACCGAAGGAAAGGAGCTGCCGGACCGCACTTTCCTGGAAGCAGGCAGCCTGGCCGCCTATTACTCCAAGGGAAGAGGAAGCGACAAGGTAGAGATTGATTACGTGAAGCGTAAGGAAGTGAAAAAGGGCCCCGGCGGGAAGCCTGGCTTTGTGATCTACCATACCAACTATTCCCTGATGGCCCCCGCCAATATCGATGGATTGGAGGAAATTCTATGAATCTGATTTTACCGGAGAATTACGACCCGCGTCTCTCTGTCCGGGAGACAGAGGCCGCCATTAAGTATATCCGCGATACATTTCAAAAGGAATTCGGCCGGGAAATGAATCTGGAGCGCATCTCCGCTCCCCTTTTTGTACGCCGAAGCTCCGGCTTGAACGACGATCTGAACGGCGTGGAACGCCCCGTCTCCTTTGATCTGAAGGGCATCTCCGACGAAACCGTCGAGGTAGTCCATTCTCTGGCCAAATGGAAGCGGATGGCCCTGGCCCGCTACGGCTTTTCCGTGGGCGAGGGACTCTACACCAATATGAACGCCATCCGCCGGGACGAGGAGCTGGATAATCTTCACTCCTGCTATGTGGATCAATGGGACTGGGAAAAGGTAATTCGCCGGGAGGACCGCAGCGAGGAAACGCTGAAAAGTACGGTCCGTCAGATTTTCAAGGTCATCAAGCATATGGAGCACGAGGTCTGGTACAAATATCCGCAGGCAGTAAAAAAGCTGCCCGACGACATTACCTTTGTGACCACCGAAGAGCTGGAAGCCCGCTATCCCAATCTGACGCCCAAGGAACGTGAAAACGCCGTCACACGCCAGTATGGCTGCGTCTTTCTGATGCACATCGGAGATAAGCTTTCCGACGGTAAGCCCCACGATGGCCGCGCTCCCGACTACGACGACTGGCATTTGAACGGAGATATCCTGTTCTGGTACGATCTTTTGGACTGTGCTCTGGAAATTTCCAGCATGGGAATCCGGGTAGATGAAAAAAGTCTGCGCATCCAATGCGAAAAGGCCGGCTGTCCGGAGCGCCTCTCCCTGCCCTTCCACCGGATGCTCTTAGATGGCGAACTGCCCTATACCATCGGCGGCGGCATCGGTCAGTCCCGCCTGTGTATGCTTCTTCTGGATCGGGCCCACATCGGCGAGGTCCAGGCCAGCGAATGGCCCGATGAAATGCGCTCCGTATGTGAAAAGCACCGGATTCATCTGCTGTAATGTATCTCCAAAGAGCAGAAAGGTTAATCTTCATTACAATGGCTTTACTGCAAAAGAAAACTTGAATAAATTTTAAGGGGAAGACGCAGCTCATGTGAGCCACGCCTTCCCCTGTTTATAACTATGGCTGAACTATTTTGGAACTATCTATTTCCCGCGGCGCTACGGCCTTCCTTGCTTCACGCCTCAAAAAATCAAGTAAACAACGAAACATATATCTATAGTTATTAAAATCACGCCGCCAATCTGCATAAAGGCAATATATAAATCCGTAGGCTCACCTTTTTTTACAGACAGAATATGCTCTATTTTCCAAAGAAGATCCGGTTTAAAAAGCATCATTAACCCCAACAAAAGCAAAACAAGAATCCCTATGTATTCCATACACCTGCTCCTTACGAAATAATTACGTTGGAATGACGTTTCTTTACTCCCAATTCTCGCTCACATATATTTCCGCTCGATTTTTATTAATCCACTTATATACAGTTTATTATAATGTATCTTTTTTATCAATATAGTTTGGTCATAAAATTTCCTGATTTTATCTT